>DATHPX010000222.1:0-6023 GCA_035483335.1 Caulobacteraceae bacterium
GGCTTGCGGATCAGCTGGTTGACGGTCGGCATCGAGACCTTTCGAAGTGATCGGCCTGGGCGGCCCCTGGACGGACGCCTCGGCGGGAAGGAAGATGAGTGCGGTCGGGAGCTCCTCCCGCGATCGCCTGCCCCCGAGGAACACCAAATGCGCCGAAACCTTTAGGGGGCTCCGGCGCGACGGACTTAAGAGCGGCCCGCGCAACTTCGGCTGTCCACCGGGGCCAGCCTTTCGGCGAGCCCTCGAAAACGAGCGCGCGACATAGCCGCGAAGGCGCCTCACGTCAATGGCTTGCCCCAGGGCGCGGTTGGATACGCAGCCAGCCCCACGCCGCCGCGGCCAGGACGAGGAGGGCCAGCAAACTGGCCTCCGGTCCGAAGTCGCCGCCGGCCGCCCACCCCCAGGCGCCGTGGGGCGTCACGAGCATCAGCGAGCCCGGACCCGGCGCGCGACCGTAAGCGGGCGCGCCCAGGAGAAAGCCTCCGACGTAATCCCAAGACGCGTGCGCGCCGAAGGCCCAGGCGATGGAGCCGGTGGCCCTCACGCTCGCAGCCGCCGCGAGACCGAACAGGAAGAGACCCGCCGCGCCCAGCACGACCACACCGGGCGGCGCGACCAGCACGCCGGGCTGGGCGTGCAGCAGGACGAAGAGGCCGCTCGAGCCGATCGCCGCGCGACGGAACCCAAAACGCGGCCACGCCCGCGCCAGCAGCCAGCCCCGCACCCAACCTTCCTGAGCCGCCGCGATCAGCACGACGCTGATGGCCCATCCGATCGCCGCTCCGATGGTCGGAGGCGAATGCCCGGCTGACAGGCGCGCCGCGTCCAGAAAGACAGCGCCGAATTCGATGACCGCCATGGCCCCGAGGCCGGCGGCCAGGCCGAAGAGAAAGTCCCTCGCCATGACCGCCCGGCCGGGCGGAGCGCCGAGCGTCGCAGCGGAGGCCGGCCAAAACCGGTTCGCTATCGGCAGGAAGGCCACGCCGACGGCGCCGCCTGCGGCGGCGGCCCAGGGGCTCATCGGTCAGCCCCACCCGACGGTTCAAGGTCCGACACGCACCGATCCCGGCCCGAACACCCGGCGAATCACCGGACCTGTCACCCGGCCGACGGCCACGCTGCCGGACCCGGTCACCGTCGCGGTGAGGCTCTGGGCCACGCCGCCCACGCGGATGTCGCCCGAACCGGCGATTGAGGCCTCGATGTGGGTGATATCACCTGAAGCCACCGTGACGTCGCCCGTGCCCGCGATCCGGACGTCCATCGGTCCGCCCGTGTGTCCGACGTCGATGTCCCCCGAGCCGCTGGAGACCGCGATCATGCCTTCGCCGAGGCTTCGCACCTCGATCCGTCCGGATCCCGCTACCGACAGGTCGCCGGAGCCGGCCGATCCCGCGCGGCTCTGCCCTGCTCCCGCCTGGTCCAGCCGCAGCCGCCCCCTCGTATTGGCGATCGTCCAGTTCCCGCAGCCCTTGTTAGTGAAATCGACGCTCGCGCTTCGCCCGATGACTCCGAAGACCGCGTCGCCGGCGGCCACCCGCACCGCCAGGGGCGTGCGCACGACCACATACGGGAGGGTTGTATAGGGCACGTCTCCGCGGCCCCAGAGTTCGACGTTGCGCCCGTCGCAGGCGCGCACTCGCCGGCTCACGTCGCCGGTGATCACGATCCGGCCCCCCGCGGAGCGGACGCGCAAGGGCAGCCTTGGATTGGTGCGAAGGACGATCACACGGACATCCGGCCGGCGCTCGGGAATGATCGCCACACGCATGGCGGCGCCGCGGATCTCAAGGGCGTTCGCAGCCAGCGCGGGTCGAGCGGCGACCACGGCCGGAAGCGTCAGCCAAAGCAGGAGCGCGATTGCGCCGATTCGCATCCGGCTCTCCAGGCCCGCCGACGAGTGGCGCGACGCTACCGGAGCGCGACCGCTAAGGCAGCCGGAATCGACGTCGAGGCTGGAGCGGGTAGCGGGAATCGAACCCGCATCCTCAGCTTGGAAGGCTGCTGCACTACCATTGTGCTATACCCGCGCTGCTTCGCCAGACGGGCCCCCTGCCCAGGTCCGACGAAATCGCGTGGTGGGGGAAGTAGGACTCGAACCTACGAAGGCGTACGCCAGCGGATTTACAGTCCGCCCCCTTTGCCACTCGGGACATTCCCCCTACGCGAAGGCCGTCGGACCGCCTCTGAGGAGGCTGCCGCAGCGACCCTCTCGGAAACGGAGCACGCTCTATAGTGGCCCACCCCAATCGACGCAACGACAAGCGCCCGTTCCGCGCCCGCGGTGAAATCGACCCCGGCGCCTGGCTGTGGGGATGGCACGCCGTGCTCGCCGCGCTCGAGAATCCCGCCCGCCCCGCGCCCGCCCGGCTCCTGGCGACGGCGGAGCGCGCACGCCTGTTACAAGAGCGCCTGGGCGGACGGATTGCTGCGGAAATCGCCGACGCGGCCGCCATCGATCGGACGCTTGGCCGACCCGCGGTCCATCAGGGCGTGGCGCTGAAGACCGAACCTCTCCCCTCGACGCCTCTGGACGATCTCGCCCGGCCCGCCCAGGGCGTCATCGTGGTGGTGGATCAGGTCACCGACCCGCAGAACATAGGGGCCATCTTCCGCAGCGCCGCCGCCTTCGGCGTCCGCGGCGTCGTGCTGCAGGACCGCCACGCGCCGCTGCTCGCGGGAGCTGCGGCCAAGGCCGCGGCGGGGGCCATCGAGCGTGTCGCCCACGCCCGCGAGGTGAACCTGGCCCGCGCCCTCGAAAAGCTGGAGGCCGCCGGCTGGCGCGCCGTAGGCCTGGACGCCGAGGGCGAGGCCACTCTGGATGAGGTCCTAGACGGCGGACCCACCGCCCTGGTCCTGGGCTCGGAGGACGAGGGACTGCGCCGCCTCGTGCGCGAACACTGCGACGTCCTCGCCCGCATCCCGATGAGCGGCGGGTTCGAGAGCCTCAACGTCTCTGCCGCTGCTGCGGTGGCCCTCTACGCCGCCCAGCAAGCCCGCCGGACGGGTTGAACGCGTTCACCCGGCGCCGAAGCGCTCCGACCATGCGGCGATGTCGGCGTCCTCGATCTTCGAGAAGAGGATCGGCGGCACGGCGATCTTTCGACCCGCGGGCACGCGCGAGAGCTCTGCCGCGGCGTCAGGCGAAGGCCAGGTCGGCGGATAGGCCTCGCCCACCGCCACAGCCATGGCCTCGGCGGCGAACGGGATCACTGGTGCGCTGATCCGCGAATAAAGCCCTACGAGGTTGATCGCCGTGCGCACGATCACTGCGGCCCGCTCCGGGTCCGTGCGGATGGCGGACCACGGCGCCGCCTCCTGCAGGTACTCGTTGCCGAGCACCCACAGGGCGCGCAGGGCCTGGGCGCTCTTGCGTACCTCGATCACTTCGAACTGCGCCGTCAGATCCTCCAGCCGCACAGAGACCTCGGCGTACAGCTTCGCCTCCAGCGACCCTGGCTCGCCACCCTCCGGGACCACGCCGCCGAACCGCGCCTCCGCGAACTTGAGGATGCGATTGACGAAGTTGCCCAGGACGTCGGCCAGGTCGCGGTTCACCGCCGCCACCAACTGGTCGAAGGTGAAGGCGCTGTCGGAATGCTCCGGCGAGTTCGCCGTCAAGTACCAGCGCCAACAGTCGGGAGGCAGGATCTCCAGGGCGGCGTCCATGAAAATCCCGCGCTTCTGCGAGGTCGAGAACTGGGAGCCGTACCAGTTGAGCCAGTTGAACGCCTTGAGCGTGTCGACCGTCTTCCACGGCTCGCCGGAGCCGAGCAGAGTCGCCGGGAAGCTGACGGTGTGGAAGGCGACGTTGTCCTTGCCCATGAACTGGACGTAGCGGACCTCTTCCGCCCCGGCATCGGTGCGCCACCACGTCCGCCAGTCCTCACCGGCGTCCTCCGCCCACTCCTGGGTCGCGGCGATGTATTCTATGGGGGCGTCGAACCAGACGTAGAAGACCTTGCCCTCGAACCCTGTGCGAGGCTGCCCGCCGCGGGTCACCGGCACGCCCCAGGCGAGGTCGCGGGTGATCCCCCGATCGATCAACCCTTCGTCGAGGTGCTTGTAGGCGATCGAGCGGGTGAGATGGGGCCAGTCCGGCTTAGAATCGACCCAGTCGCGGATGCGATCCTGCAGCCGGGACTGCTGCAGGTAGAGATGACGGGTCTCGCGGATCTCGATGTTCCGACTGCCGGAGATGACCGAGTACGGCTCCTTCAGATCGATCGGATCGAGTAGCGAGCCGCAGTTGTCGCACTGGTCGCCCCGCGCCTTCTCGTAACCGCAGACCGGGCAGATCCCCTCGACATAGCGGTCGGGAAGGAAGCGGCCGTCATCCACCGAGTAGAGAAGGTGGTCCGTCCGCTCTTCTATCAGGCCATTGTCCTCGAGCACGTCGGCGAAGTGCTGGGTCAGACGCGCATTGGCCGGCGAGGACGAGCGGCCGAACCAGTCCCACGACAGGCCATAACGCCGGCCCAGGTCGTGCTGGAGCCGGTGATGCTCCTCGCAATAGGTGAACACGTCCTGCCCTGCCGCCTGCGCCGCCAACTCCGCCGGCGTGCCGTGCTCATCGGTGGCGCAGATATAGATGGTCTGATGACCCCGCGCGCGCTGGAAGCGGGCGTAGACGTCCGCCGGCAACATCGAGCCCGCCAGGTTCCCCAGGTGCTTGATCCCGTTGATGTACGGCAGCGCCGAGGTGATGAGGATGCGGGCCATGGCTCTCTTGCGGCGGGCACTCGCCGCGCTGGGGTTCGAAGGAGCGCGCATATAGGCGTTCCCGCGCTTGCCCCGCCACCCCGGTGGCGCTCATCGCGGTTGCCGGCCCGGTCCGCTCGGGCGATAAGCGCGCCGCCGAGAGGTCCTGGCCGGCTTAGCTCAGTTGGTAGAGCAGCGCTCTTGTAAAGCGAAGGTCGCGGGTTCGATTCCTGCAGCCGGCGCCAGGTCGTTACCGATCATCCCCAGTCCTCTTGCGAGCGGCGGCGGGCGCGCTGGGCCTTGTGGATGGCCATCCATCTGCGGCGCTCCGCCTCGCGCGCAAGGGGATCCTCGCGGCGCTCGAAGTGAGCGGTCTCCCGGCGGAGCTTGTCGAACCCGCGCCAGCGGCCGGGATCGAGCTCGCCCGTCTCGAGGGCGGCCCGGACGGCGCAGCCGGGCTCGTCGCCATGCCGGCAGTCACGGAACCGGCAGCGCGTCGCCAGCGCCTCAATGTCCTCGAACGTCGAGGCGACCCCCGCCCCCGCATCAAGCAGGCCGAGCTCGCGCATGCCCGGCGTATCGAGCGCCAGCGCCCCGCAGGGCAGACGCACGAGCTCGCGATAGGTCGTGGTGTGGCGGCCTCGCGCGTCATCCTCGCGCACTGCGCCGGTCGCCATCAGCTCGCGCCCGGCCAGGGCGTTGACCAGGGTGGACTTGCCTGTTCCGGAGGATCCGAGCAGGGCGCAGGTCAAGCCAGGCGCGAGCCAGGCGTTCAGAGCCTCCATCCCCTCCCCGGTCTGGGCCGACACCGCCAGCGCCGGCGCGTCGCCTGCGACGGAGCGGGCGGCCGCAAGGGCCGATTCGACGTCGTCGACGAGGTCGGCCTTGGTCAGCAGCACGACGGGCTGGGCCCCGCTCTCGCGTGCGGCGGCGAGATAGCGCTCCAGCCGCCGAAGATTAAAGTCGCCGTTCAGGGCGGCGACCAGGAAGGCGATGTCGACATTGGCCGCCACCACCTGGGCGCCCTGGGTGGTGTCAGCTGCGCGGCGAACGAAGGCGGTGCGCCGTGGCAGAACGGCGTGGATCGTCGCCGCGCCCTCGGCAGGTCTTGCGGCGATCGCCACCCAGTCGCCCGCGACGGGCAGCGCCCCAGGGGCCGCGTCGTGCGCAAGCCTGCCGGCGACGCGGCCGAGCAGTTCCCCGTCGTCGGCGACCAGGGTGAAGAGGCCGCGCTGCTGCACGGTCACGCGGGCGGGTTGCAGTCCTTGCGCCGCGAAGGGCGCAAACTGGCGCCGGAGCTGCTCGCTCCAGCCGAATTCCTC
>DATHPX010000223.1:0-8526 GCA_035483335.1 Caulobacteraceae bacterium
CTCGACGCCACCCTGATCGCCCTGCCGTACGACATCACAGGCCTCGAGTACGCTCACGTCTGTGACGACGAACTTCTGGCGGCGCTTCCCTCGGGCCATCCCCTCACCGCCGGGGCGTCGGTTCCGGCTGAACGGCTCGACCGCGACGACCTGATCCTGCTCGAGGACGGCCACTGCCTGCGCGATCACGCCCTGTCTGCCTGCGGCCTGGATCGGCCGAGGTCTGCGCCGGACGAGGGTTTCGCGGCGACCTCGCTCGCGACGTTGGTGCAGATGGTCGGCTCGGGGCTTGGGGTCTCCCTGTTGCCGGCTATGGCGGTGGACGCCGGGCTTGCGGCGACCGCCCAGGTCGCGGTGCGCCCCCTGGACCCTGACCTCGCCAACCGCGAGATCGTGGTGGCCTGGCGCGCCGGCTCAACGCGCGGCGACGAGGGCCGGCTGCTGGCTGAGGTGTTCGCCCAGGCGGCCTGCTCCCAGGCCAAGTCCTGAGCGTGGCCGCGGCCGTTCGCGGCTGCGGGGGACGCGGGAAACGGTTATAGGACCGCCCATGACTCTGCCGTTCGTGAAGATGAATGGGCTCGGCAACGACTTCGTGATCGTGATCGCGGAGGGTCGTCCGTTCGAGCCCTCGCCTGCCGAGGTGCGTGCGATCGCCGATCGGCAGACCGGCGTGGGCTGCGATCAGCTGATCGCCGTCACTCGCTCCGCTCGGGCCGCCGTTCAGATGAAGATCTGGAACGCGGACGGCGGCGAGGTCGGCGCTTGCGGCAACGCCTCGCGGTGCGTCGCCTGGCTGGCGATGGAGTCGATGGGCCTCGACCGGATTCGCCTGGAGACGGAGATGGGCCTGCTCGATGCGTGGAGGGTCGACGAACAGTTGGTGACGGTGGACATGGGTCCGCCGCGCCTCGAATGGTCCCAGATCCCGCTTGCCCGCCGCGCCGACACGCGCGAGCTGGCAATCGAGGTCAATCTCGACCTCCGGAACCCGGGCGCCGTCTCGATGGGCAATCCCCACGTCGTCTTCTTCGTCATGGACCTCGACAGGGTTCAGATCGACGAGGTGGGCCCGATGATGGAGCGCCATCCGCTCTTCCCGGAGCGGACGAATGTCGAATTCGCCGAGATCCGGGGACATGATCACATCAGGCTCAAGGTGTGGGAACGGGGTGTGGGCGTGACGCGGGCCTGCGGCACCGGCGCCTGCGCCGCCCTTGTGGCCGCACATCGCCGCGGATTGGTCGATCGCGCCGCCATTGTGGAGCTCGACGGGGGCGAACTGGAGATCGACTGGAGCGAGGTCGACGACCATGTGCGAATGACGGGCCCGGTGAGCATCGAATTCACCGGTGTGTTGGAATCCGTGGAGACCCCGGCGTGAGCAACCTTCCTTATCTTGCCCCCGGCCGCACGGCGGTCATCACCGGCGCCGCCGATGGGATCGGCCGCGCCGCCGCGCTGAAGTTCGCGGCCATGGGCATGAACGTGGTCCTGGCCGACCGCAACGCCCAGGCGCTCGCCGGCGCGGAGGAGGCGGCGAAGGCAGTCGCGCGCGAGGGCGCGTCGGCAATCTCGGTGACGATGGACGTCTCCGACTTCCACCAGGTGTGCGCGCTCAAGACCGAGGCCTTCCAGCGTTTCGGCGACGTGGCCGTGCTGATGAACAATGCGGGCGTGGGCCGCGGGGGAAGCGCCCTGGAGAACCGCGACGGTTGGATGCGCATCCTGTCGGTCAACCTGATGGGCGTTCTCAACGGGGTCCAGGCGTTCGGAACGGAGATGATCGCGCAGGGGCGGCCGGCGACGATCATCAACACCGGATCCAAGCAGGGGATCACCACGCCGCCAGGCGACACGGCCTACAACGTCAGCAAGGCCGGGGTGAAGGTCCTCACCGAGGGCCTGGCGCATACGTTGCGGAACACCCCCGGCTGTCAGGTCAGCGCGCACCTGCTTGTTCCGGGCTTCACCTTCACAGGCCTCACCCGCCCGGGCGAGCGCGAGAAGCCGGCGGGCGCGTGGAGCGCGGAGCAGGTGATCGACTTCGCCCTCGAGCGGATGTCCGCTGGCGATTTCTACATCATCTGTCCGGACAACGAGGTGACGCGGGAGATGGACAACGCCCGGATGGAGTGGGCTGGACAGGACATCTCCCACAACCGACCGCCGCTGTCGCGCTGGCACCCGGACTGGAAGGACGCCTTCGCCGACTTCCTCTCACACCGGACCTGAGGGCCGCGCTTCGATGGCCGACGGCTCCTTCTCTCCTGCGGTCGGCGCGCGCGCCGAGGTGATCACCTTCGGCTGCCGGCTGAACGCCTGCGAGTCGGAGTCCATCGCCCGACAGGCGGCGGAGGACGGCGTCAGGGACGTCGTTGTGGTCAATACCTGCGCCGTGACTGGCGAGGCGGTTCGCCAGGCGCGGCAGGCCGTCCGACGAGCGCGCCGCGAGCGACCGGGTGCGCGCATGGTCGTCACCGGCTGCGCCGCCCAGATTGATCCGGCGAGCTTTCTCGCCATGCCCGAGGTCGACCTGGTGCTGGGCAACGCCGAGAAGTCCGCGCCCGGAGCCCTCTCGGCCGAAGGCCCGCGCGACCGGGTTGCTGATGTCTTCTCCGTGCGGCGAGGCATTGCGGCCACCGGCGCGTTCGAGGGTCGCGCGCGGGCCTATGTCGAGATCCAGAACGGGTGCGACCACCGTTGCACCTTCTGCATCATCCCCTTCGGCCGTGGGAACGCCCGCTCGACCCAGGCCGATGAGGCGGTCGCTCGCGTGCGTGAACTAGCCGGCGCCGGCTTCGCGGAAGTCGTGCTCACGGGGGTGGACCTCACCAGCTGGGGTGGCGACCTCGAGGGTCGACCACAGCTGGGATCGCTTGTGCGGCGAATCCTCGACAAGGTCCCGCAGCTTCAGCGCCTGCGGCTGTCCTCGATCGACGCCGCCGAGATCGACGCCGAGCTGCTGGCCGCCTTCGCCGACGAACCCCGCCTGATGCCCCACCTGCACCTGTCGTTGCAGTCAGGCGATGACTTGATCCTCAAGCGGATGAAGCGTCGGCACAGCGCGGCCCGGGCGCTCGACCTGGTCGCCGCCGTCCGCGAGGCGCGTCCGGACACCGCCTTCGGGGCCGACTTCATCGCCGGCTTTCCCACCGAAAGCGAGGCGGCCTTCGAGCGGACTGCGACTTTTGTCGAGGCCGCCGGCCTCGCCTACCTCCACGTGTTTCCGTTCAGTTCGCGCCCCGGAACTCCGGCGGCCCGAATGCCGCAGGTCCCCCCGCCCGTCGTGCGCGAGCGGGCGGCCCGATTGAGGGAGGTTGGAGCGGTCGCTCTGGCGCGCCGTCTGGAGACGCGTCTGGGAACGCGCGCCCGCGCGCTTGTGGAGGCGTCAGGACGCGGCCGTGGCGAGGACTATGCGGAGATCGTCCTTGCCGGCGATCCTCCCGTTGGCTCGGTCGTGGAGGGCGTGCTGGACCGCCACGACGGCCGCAGGGCGTGGCTCGCGCCCTGACCGTCGACTTGTTCACGGCTCCTGCGGCGGGACAGCGCGTTCCCCTACCGCCGAGAGCTCGCCTCCGCTAAACGGATCGACCATGTTGCAACCCAAACGCGGCTGGCTCCAGCGGCTGGGCGAGGGCCTTTCTCGCACCTCGCGCCAGATGACCGAACAGGTCACCTCCACCTTCACCGCCAAACCGCTCGACCAGGACCAGCTCGACGCCCTCGAGGAGATGCTCATCGAGGCGGACCTTGGCCCCAAGGCGGCGGCCAGGATCACGGAGGCCTTCGCGGCCCAGCGATTTGGGCGCTCCGCCACGGCCGAGGAGATCAAGGAGTCGCTCGCTGAGGCGGTGGCTGAAGAGCTGGTCCCGCGGCAGGGCGTTTTCGATCCGCTCTCGGGACCTCGGCCGTACATCGTCCTGTTCATCGGCGTGAACGGCTCGGGCAAGACCACGACCCTGGGCAAGATCGCGTCCGATCTCACCTCGCGCGGCGCCAAGGTGCTGATCGCCGCCGGCGACACGTTCCGCGCGGCGGCGGTCGAGCAGTTGAAGATCTGGGCCGATCGGGCCAGCGCCGACTTCATCTCGCGGCCCAACGGCGCCGATGCGGCGGGTCTGGCTTTCGACGCCGCGCAGAAGGCGAAGGCGGAGGGCTACGACGTCCTGCTGATCGACACGGCCGGGCGCCTGCAGAACAAGCAGGGCCTGATGGACGAGCTGACCAAGATGATCCGCGTGGTGCGCAAGGTGGACCCGGACTCGCCGCACGAGGTCCTGCTGGTGCTCGACGCCACCGTCGGCCGAAACGCCCTCGCCCAGGAAAACGTGTTCGGCAACGCCATCGGAGTAACAGGCATCGTCATGACAAAGCTCGACGGCACCGCGCGCGGGGGCGTGCTCGTCCCCGTCGCCCAGGCGTCCGACTCCCCGATCAAGCTGATCGGCGTGGGCGAAGGGATTGACGACCTCCAGCCATTCGACGCTCGCGCCTTCTCCCGCTCGCTCGTCGGCCTGACCGAGCCGCACTATGGATGAAACCCCGCGCAAGGTGAGCTGGCTCAGGACTGTCGTGGACGGCGCGCCGGCGGTCGCGTTCCTCGGTGTGCTGCTGGTCCTCCACAACTTCAGGACCGCAACCTGGGCCCTGGTCATCGCCTCGGCTGCGGCCCTCGCCCTCAACCTTGCGATCGAGCGGCGACTGGCGCCGCTTCCCGCCGCGAGCGGTGGCCTTGCCCTCCTTTTCGGCGGCGCCAGCCTGTACTTTCATCGCGCTGATCTTCTGCAGATGAAAATGACGATCGTGGACGGCCTATTGGGGACCGCCCTGTTCGTGGGCCTGGCCATGGGTCGCAATCCGCTCAAGGCGATCCTCGGCAGCGCCTTCACTCTCCCCGATGTCGCCTGGCGCAAGCTGGCCGTCCGCTACGGCCTGTTCTGGTGGGCCAGCGCTGCGGCCAACGAGTGGGTGCGCCGCACCCAGAGCGCCGAGGTCTGGGGCGCCTTCCGTGTTGCGGCAATCGTGGCCGCGGTCGTCTTCGCCGTCGCCCAGACCCCCTTCCTGATGAAGCACAGTCGCCAAGGCGCCGCGCATGCTCCGGAACCGCCCGATCCTGGATTCTGACGCCCGCGGACGACCGTCCACGGAAGGTATGTCGTGAAAGCGACGCAAACATCGTCTATGGTTCCGACTAGACCGAAAGGTCCGGCTCGAGGGGACCGACATGTCCAAGGGCAAGATCAAGCCCGCGCGCGATGGGTTGAACGCCTCGCCGACGCACCTCTTGCATCGCGCCTTGCAGTTGGCCCTCGATTTTCACGCTGACGCGGCCGGTCCCTCCGCGCTCACCCAGCGCCAGTTCACGGTGCTTGCGGCCGCCAGCCACGCCGAGGGGCTGACCCAGAACGACCTTGTGCGCGCGACCGGAATCGACCGCTCCACGCTGGCGGATCTCGTGGCCCGCCTCCTGGCCAAGGGCCTGCTCCTGCGCGAGCGCTCGGCGACCGATGGGCGCGCGAATACGGTGCGGCTTTCCGACGCAGGACGTCAGGCGCTCACGGAAGGCTCCGGGGCGGCGGCCACGGCGGACGAGCGGCTACTGGCCCTGCTTTCGCCGAAGAAGCGCGACGGCTTCATGAAGACCCTCGCCAGCCTCGCGGCGGCCGCAGACGCTCCGCCGTCGACCAAGGAGGTCAAAGCGGCCAAGACGACCAAGGCGGAGAAGGCTGACAAGTCCGGCAAGGCGGATCGGACGAAGAAGAAGCGCCGTAAGGGCGCCAAGAAGGCCAAGACCGCGCCGCCTCTCGGCGAAGCGGCGGCCTGAGAGCTTCAGAACCCGCGCATCTCGCACCAGGCCTCGAACGGGTCACGCCGCGTGCGCCATTGGTTGATGGGCGCGCTGTCGTCAGCGTAGCCAAGGGCCATGCCGCTGAAGAGCTGCAGCTCCCCAGGCAAACCGAGCAAGCGGCCGACCGTGCGGGGATAGCGCGCCCAGAACTCCTGGGCGCAGGTCGCAAGGCCACGTTCCGCGGCCAGCAGCATCACCGTCTGCATGTACATGCCCACGTCCGACCACTGCGGAGGGCCCAGGCGTCGCTCGAGGCAGAAGAACAGGCCCACCGGGGCGCCGAAGAACTCGGCGTTGCGGGCGAGCTGGCGAAGGCGCGCAGGTCGATCCTCCCGGGGAATCTCGATCGAGGCGTAGAGGTCCTCCCCACACTGATAGCGTCGTGTGCGGAATGGCTCCCAGAGATTGGGCGGATAGACGTCATATTCTGGCTCCTCGAGAGGAGAAGCCGCGATCGTCGCCTTCAGCGCCGCGAGCGGCTCGCCGGCCAGGGCGTACACGCGCCAGGGCTGGAGATTGCCTCCCGAAGGCGCCCGATCGGCGATCTGAAGGATGTCCTTGAGCAGCCCGCCGGGTACGGGATCAGGGCGGAAGGCCCGCACGGACATCCGCGCGCGTACGGCCTCGGTCACGTTCATTCCCGGCAATCCCCTGTTGCGAGCCGCTTGACCGCCGCGCGGTGGCGGCTCCAGACGTCTTGGACGGGGTGCGTCGGGGAAGGCAAGCGCGGCGCGGAGGTCTGATGGCGGCAAGGCGAAGGCGAAGTGCGAGAGGCGGCGTGGGTCGTGGCCTGCGCCGCCTTCTGTTGACGGTCCTGCTGCTGCTGATCATAGCGCCGCCCGTCTGGGTGGCGATCTACCGCTTCGTTCCTCCCCCGATCACGATCCTGATGATCGAGCGCGCGTTCGAAGGCCACGGGATCGACCGCCGCTGGGTCCCGCTGGATCGGATCTCGCCCGATCTCGTCCGCTCCGTGATCGCCTCGGAGGACTCGCGCTTCTGCGCCCATCACGGCTTCGACGTTCGCGCCATCGACGCGGCCCTGCGCCACAACGCCGAGCGGCCGGGACGTATCCGCGGCGGATCCACGATCAGTCAGCAGACGGCGAAGAACGTTTTCCTCTGGCCTCAGCGCTCGTGGGTCCGCAAGGGCGCGGAAGCCTGGTTCACAGTTCTCATCGAGACGCTGTGGGGAAAGCGTCGGATCATGGAGGTCTATCTCAACACCGTGGAGATGGGGCCGGGCCTCTATGGCGCGGAGGCCGCGTCCGAACGCTACTTCCACGTTCCCGCCAACCAGCTCACCCCTGCCGAGGCCGGACGACTGGCGGCGATTCTGCCCGATCCCCTGAAGTGGAAGGCGGCCCGGCCAGGTCCCTACGTGCGCCGTCGCACCGGGCGAATCGAGGCGCGCTCGGGAACCGTCGAGCGGGGAGGGCTCGCCGCCTGCGTCCTGGGCGAGTGACGGATTCAGGCCAGTTTGATCTCCTCCAGCCGATGGCGGAGGAAGGCGTCGGCGGTGATCGGCTCGGGGTATCGGTCTGGCCTCTCCGGCGAGACGCACGAAGGCAGGGTTCGGATCAGGAAGTCGGGCCGGAAGTGTAGGAAGTACGGCGTCGAGTAGCGCGCGACACCCGCCCGTTCCGCCTGCGGATTGACGACCCGGTGAGTGGTCGACGGAAGGACATCGTTCGTCAGCCGGGCGAGCATGTCGCCGATATTGACCACCAGCGCTCCCGGCGGGGGGTTCACGGGTCGCCAAATTGCCTGCCGGTCGAGGATCTCCAGCCCGGCTTCTTCGGCGCCCAGGAGCAGGGTGATCGCGTTGATGTCCTCGTGCGCCCCGGCCCGGATCGCGCTGACCTCTCCCTCCAAAGGGGGATAGCGCAGAAGCCGAAGCACGCTGTTTCCGTCGGCGGTCGGCTGGGCGAACGCATCGCGCGCCAGACCCAGCCTGAGGGCGATGGCGGTCAGCAGTTCGCCGCCCAGTCTGTCCAGGGCGTCGTAGAGCCACAGCGCGGCGTTGCGGAACTCAGGGACCTCCGACGGCCAGAGGTTCGCCGGCATGGTCCGGGCCAGGTCATGGCCGCGCGGAAGCTCTCGGCCGACGTGCCAGAACTCCTTCAGGTCGCTCGCCGCGGCGCCCTTGGCGGTCTCGACGCCGAACGGGGTGTAGCCGCGCTGGCCCGCCCCGCCGGGCACGACGTAGAGAGCCTTCGCCGACTCTGGCAAAGCGAAGAAGGCCTTGGCCGCGTCGATGGCCGCGGCGATCCTAACCTCATCGAGCCCGTGGTCGCGGATCACGGCGAAGCCGTGCCTCTCGAAGCTCGCGCCGAGGGCGTCGACGAAAGCGTCCGGATCCGTGCGCCAAAGCAGGAAGGAAATCGGATCGAGCGCGTCGTCGGCCATGATGGGCGACGATCACGAATGGCGCCGGAAAGCAACGGCCGGCCTGTACCCGCGACCTTCCGCGGGCGTAAAAGGCGGCCACGCTGAGGGCTTGGCCAGTGGCAGAGGAGTGGCGACGAAGGTGGCTTCCAAGGTTGTGCAGGGTTCGGCGAAAGCGCTCGACGGCCTGCTGTTCGACGGTATGACGATCATGGCGGGAGGCTTCGGCCTCTGCGGCATCCCCGAGAACCTCATCGCCGCGATCCGGGACTCGGGCGTTCGCGGCCTGA
>DATHPX010000224.1:0-8233 GCA_035483335.1 Caulobacteraceae bacterium
TCTGGCGCAGGTCGACCTGCGCCAGAACCTGGTTTCGATAGCAGAGGTCGAAGAGGCCATCGGCGTCGGTGGTTCGCAGAGCGACGCGTCGTCCTGCGAAGGCCTTGGAGCAGTTGAAGCGGCGGCCCTTGAAGGCGATCCAGCCGGTGTCGGCGACGGTCCGCACGGCCGCGGAGCCCTCGTATTGGGGCGGCGCAACGACTTCAGGCATGGAGCGGGCGCTCATGCGGTAGCGTGAACTCGGGGTCTGGTAGTCGAGGGCTTCGTGGGGACGGCGCTCATTGTACAGGGCGCGCCAGGCCTCGAAGGCGGCCTGTGCCTTGTCGAGGGTGTCGAACGATTGCCTGGCGATCACGTCGGCCTTGAGGGTGCGGTGGAAGCGCTCGTCCTTGCCCTGGGTCTGCGGATGATAGGGGCGGCCGTGGACAAGGCCGACGTCCAGGTCGAGCAGCCACACGCTTAGCGCGGTATGGGGCGTGTCGGCTCCGGCGGTTCCCCAGGGCGGCCCGTTGTCGGCGAGGATGCGCCTTGGCAGGCCATGGCGGCGGAAGACCTCGGTGAGACGCGCCCTCACGGTTTGGGTCTGCTCGTCGCCGCAGGCCCCAACCTCCAGGGCATAGCGGGAATGATCGTCCAAAATCGTGAGCGGATGACAGCGGCCGCCGCCCTGCAGAGCAAAGTGGCCTTTGAAGTCCATCTGCCAAAGCAGGTTCGGTTCGGCGTGCTCGAAGCGTGTCCAAGCCCGCCGCTCGCCCGCCCGCGGGCCATCGAGGACCCCGCCCCGCCGAAGGATCTCGGTGATCGTCGAGGGCGAAGGCGCGCTCGCGACGCCCTCCGTCTCCAGAACCCGCCGAATCTTCCGACCGCCCCACGTCGGGTTCTCCGAGCGCACCGCCAGCACCCGAGCCTCCAGCCACCAGGGCGTCCGCCCAGGGCTCGACTCAGGCCGACGCGATCGCTCGGCTAGAGCCGTCGTCCCGTCCGTCTCGAAACGCCTCAGCCACTTGTAGCCGTTCGAGCGGCTCACCCCGAACCGCCGGCACAACTCCGCCCGGTTCGCGCCCGGCAACCGCGCCAGCCGCACAAACTCCTCACGACGCTCCATCGCAGACCCCCAGGCCACCAGATCCCCCCATCGCCGAGCTCAACTCGACAATGGAGTGTCCTCGATGTCCCCGAACAGGTGTCCTCGATGTCTCCGGTCCGTACACCCAGAAGGGGAGGGATAATGCGGAGGATCTCCCCAGAAGAAGAAGGACACGCGCATCGCCCCTTGCCCGCGCCCGGCGCCGGCTCTAACGCCAGCGTGACCTTCAGGAGGGAACACGACGATGGCGATCTCGCTCTATGACGCGACGGTGGCGAACTACATCCAGACGGTGACGGCGGTTGGAGGCTTCCTCGATCGGGGCTTGTCGCATTGCACGGATAACGGCCTCGACCCGGAAGCCCTGGTGGAGACGCGCCTGTTCGACGACATGCTGCCGCTGCGCTTCCAGATCGTTTCGGTCCACCACCATTCGGTCGACGCCATCGAAGGGGTCAAGGCCGGGGTCTTCGGGCCGCCCACCGACCAGCGTCCGCACGATTACGCCGGCCTCCAGACGCTCGTCGCCGAGACGCTCGCGGCGCTGAAGGCCGTCACCCGCGAGGAGGTGGACGCGACCCAGGGCAAGGACGTCATCTTCAAGATGCGCAGCCTCGAGATGCCCTTCATCGCGGAGAACTTCCTGTTCTCCTTCTCCTTGCCGAACTTTTATTTCCACGCGGCGACCGCCTACGACATCCTGCGCAGCAAGGGCGTGCCGCTCGGCAAGCGTGACTTCATGGGGCCGACGAGGATGAAGGCCTAGGCTCACCCGGCAGCCGGGTCGACGCAGTGCGGCGGAGCTTCGCCCTCTTCGTCGCCCTGGCGATGGTCGGTGGCGTCGCCACCGGCTGGGCGATCAATGCCGGCGTTCGCGATCCCGCGACACTCAAGGCGATCGCTCAGGACCTGTCGCTGGTCACTGACATCTTCCTGCGGCTGATCCGGATGATCATCGCGCCGCTTGTGTTCTCCACCCTCGTGGTGGGTGTCGCCCATATGGACGATGGAGCCGCGGTCGGCAGGATCGGCGCGAAGACCCTCGGCTGGTTCCTGGGCGCCTCGGTGGTCTCGCTGCTGTTTGGCCTGATGATGGTCCACCTCCTCCGACCCGGGGAGGCTCTTCACCTGCACGCGGCGGCGGGCGGCGCCCGGGGCGCGGGAGAGAATATCAACCTGCGGGACTTCATCGCCCACCTCGTGCCGACGTCGATCGCCAAGGCGATGGCCGACAACGAGATCCTGCAGATCGTCGTGTTCGCGGTCTTCTTCGGCCTGGCGATCGGCGCGGTGGAGGGCAGGGCTCCGGCGATCATGGCCCTGGCCGAACAGACGGCCCAGGTCATGCTGAAACTCACGGGCTATGTGATGCTGTTCGCACCGCCCGCGATCTTCGCCGCCCTCGCCTCCGCGGTCGCGACGCAGGGACCGAGCGTCCTTCTGGCTTACGCCGGCTTTGTCGGCAGCTTCTATCTTTCACTCGCGGGCCTGTGGCTGGTGATGCTGCTCGTCGCCTTTGTCCTGGTCGGACGCCGCGCCCCCGCTTTGGCGGCGACAGCGCGTGAGCCGGCGATGATCGCCTTCTCCACCGCCAGTTCGGAGGCGGCCTATCCGCGCCTTCTCGAGGGGCTGCAGGCCTTCGGCATATCCCGCCGGATCGCCAGCTTCGTCCTGCCGCTCGGTTACTCGTTCAACCTGGACGGGTCGATGATGTACTGCACCTTCGCGACCCTGTTCATCGCTCAGGCGTACGGCATACCGCTCTCGCTCGGCCAGCAGCTCACCATGCTGCTGCTCCTGATGGTGACGAGCAAGGGGATCGCGGGCGTGCCGCGCGCCGCGATCGTGGTCGTCGCCGCCACTTTGCCGGTCTTCCGCCTGCCCGAAGCGGGCCTGCTGCTGGTGCTCGCAGTGGACCACCTTCTGGACATGGGCCGCAGCGCCACCAATGTGATCGGTAACTCCCTGGCGGCCGCGGCCGTCGCCCGCTGGGAAGGCGAGAATATGAGCGAGGCTGCAGCGACCCAAGGATAGTGATGTCTCAGTTGCGTACTCCCCTGGCGGTCCTCGCCCGGCCCCAGGTCCTGGCTCCGGCGATCTTCGCCGCCTCGGGCCTGGCGCTCCATCTGCGCGGCAAGACCCGCCTGGCGCCCACGCGCCAGCTCACTGACCACTCCACATTCACCGCGCCCTACAACCTGCTGGTCTATGCGGCGTCCAAGGTCCCCGCCTCGCCCTACCTGGACATCGACGCCTTCCCTGAACTCCAGGTCGTCGCCGCCCGCTGGCGCGAGGTCGCGGAGGAGGGGCGCGCGCTCCTGCAAGCCGGCGCGGTCACCGCAGCCACTGGCCACAACGATCTTGGCTTCCACACCTTCTTCAAGCGCGGGTGGACCCGATTCTATCTGCGCTGGTACGGCGAGACGCTCCCCTCGGCGCGGCAGTCCTGCCCCGTCACGAGCGCCATCCTAGAGGCCGCGCCGTCCATCAAGGGCGCAATGTTCGCCTTCCTGCCGGCCGGGGCTATCCTCGGCCGGCACCGCGATCCCTTCGCCGGCAGCCTGCGCTTCCACCTCGGCCTCGACACGCCCAACGAGGACGCCTGCTGGATGGAAGTCGACGGGGTCCGCTATTCCTGGCGCGACGGCCGGGGCGTGCTGTTCGATGAGACCTATGTCCACGAGGTGCGCAACGACACCGATCGCGGCCGCCTGATCCTTCTGGCCGATGTCGAGCGGCCGCTACGCACACCCATGCGCCAGATCAACCGCCTGGTCATGCGCACGGTGATGAAAGCCACCGCCACCCAGAACGTGGAGGGCGAGCGCATCGGCGCCCTCAATCGCGCATTCGGCCCGGTCCACGCCCTGCTGCAGCTCGGCAAGCCACTGAAGGCCAGGAATCGAAAGGCTTATTACGCGATCAAGCACGGTCTCGCCGCCGCTCTGGCTTTTGGCCTCGTCGCAAGCCTCCTGCGCCCGCTGGTGCGCAGACGCAGGGTATTCGTCCGGTAGAAACCGGTCTCAGTCGCTTCAGAGCTTCGTCTTCACCAGGGCGAAGCTGACGCCTTGCGGGTCGGTCACCTGCACGACCCGGCTGCCGTCCGGGACATCCATCGGCCCCTGCATGATGGCGCCGCCCGCTTCCTTCACCCGCTCCGCAGCGGCGTCCGCGTCGTCGACCTCAAAGCAGAAGTTCCAGCAGGCGACGGGGATCTGGGCGGGCTTGGTCATGATGCCGCCGACCTGGCCGTCGACGTTGCCGAAGAGGTGGTAGAGGCCCATCGGGCCCATGTCGAAATGTCCGGTCTCGGTCCAGCCGAAGAGCTCTTGATAAAAGGGAATGTCGGCCTTGGCGTCGCCCGCATAGAGTTCGTGCCAGGCGCCGTGGCCAGGCGTTCCACGCGGCGCCTTCGGCCGCGCGTCCGAAGGCGGGACGGGCTTCATGATCGCGGTCACCGCGCCGTGCGGGTCGGCGATGATGGCGAAACGGCCGATGCCCGGAATGTCGGTCGGCGGTCTCATCACACTGCCGCCCAGGGCCTTGGTCTTCTCCGCCGCCGCGTCGCAATCGTCGACACAGACATAGCCGGTCCAGTTCGGCGGGACCCCTTGAGACTTGTGCTCCGCGCTCAGGATCATGGCGCCGCCGACGCCCGCGCCCGCGGCCTCGAGGACGGTATAGGCGCCGTCGGACATCGGCATGTCTTGCGCCGTCCAGCCCACGACCTTGCTGTAGAAGCGTTTCGCCGCCTCCAAGTCGGGGGTCATCAACTCGTACCAGATGAAGCGGCCGTGATCGTCCGACATTTGGCGTCTCCCTTTCCTGCACTGACGATACGCTCGTCGCGCCACATCTCCATGACGATCGAAGCGACAGGAAACCGACTGGGGGCGCAAAGCCGACGATTTCCTGGATAGGACCTCAGTTCGAAATTGGCGACGCGCGAACCCGGCCTCGCTCCGGTCTAAAGGATCGTCTCCCAGCAGATGATGCGAGGATTCAGCGTCTCTGCGACGAAGTCGATGACGGCGCGGACGCTGGGCAGCAGGCCCCTGCGCGAGGCGAATACGATGTGGAGAAGGCCGTCCGCCCGCCGCCAGCCGGGCAGCACGCACTCCAGACGCCCATCGGCCAAAGGCTCATTGCAGGCGAACTCGGGCAGCAGCCCCACGCCTATCCCCTCCAGGACCGCGGCCCGCGCGACCGGCAGGCTGTTCGCCAGAAGGCGGGGTACGTGCATGACGGTCGCCGGGTCTCCTGTCGGGCCGATCAGCTCCCATCGATCCGGCGCGGGACCTTCCGAGATGGACACTGTCGGCAGGGCGGCGAGATCCTGCGGCCTCAACGGCCGCCCACAGGCCTGCAGCAGGCCTGGCGTAGCCGCCAGGATCGCGCCGGCGCGGCCGATCGGCTTCATCTGGAAGCTGGCGTCGGCCTCGGAGGGCTGTCCGGCGCGGACTGCAAAGTCGACGCCTTCCTCGATCAGGTCGACCCGCCGGTTGGTGACGGTCAGTTGCAGCCTCAGCTGCGGATGGCGCTGGAGGAGCTCAGGCAGCCTCGCGGCGATCAGGCGGTCGAACCCGATTGGGCACGTTGCGCGGACCAGACCCCTCGGCTCGGCCTTCAGGCGCTCGGCGATCTCCTCGATGGCGCCCGCCTCGGTCAGGGCTGCGCGGGCGTGATTGTAGATGTCTTCGCCGACCTGGGTGACGTTCAGGCGCCTCGTCGAGCGTTCCAGGAGGCGCACGCCCAGATCGGCCTCGAGGGACGCGACCCTGCGGCTGAGGCGCGACTTCGGCAGACCGAGCGCCCGCGCCGCCGCCGAGAAGCCCTGATGTGACACCACGGCGGTGAAGAAACTGAGGTCGTTGAGGTCACGCATGTGAGGGCGCTCCTTCGGGTCGGTTGCACGGCTCACCGCGTCACCGCCGCCAGGCTGGTCCTGCTGGGCTCGGTCGTGTCCGCGCGGTCCCAGTTTCGGCTGACCGCATAGAGCAGGGCGGCGCTGTCCTGCAGGCGCTGGGCGCGGGACTGGACGGCCGCCAGGCTGGCGCGCGCATAGCTTCGTTGTGCGTCGAGTACGGGCAGAAGCGGCGACTTGCCGGCCTGGTAGCGGAGGCGCTGCAGAGCCAGGTTGTCAGCGCCTGATGAGAGCTCGCGGTCGGCTTGCCCGATGGCCACATCGTCCAGGGCGACCGCGTGAAGGGCGTCGGCGACCTGGACAAAGGCCTTCAACACGACCTGCTGGTAGCCGGCGAGCGACCCGCGCGCGTCGTCCTCGGCCATCCTCACCTTGGCCTTCATCTGTCCACGCCCGAAGACCGGCAGGTTGAGGTTCGGCCCCAGGGCGAAGGCGGTGGCGGCGGAGGTGAACAGGGTCGAGGGACTCAGCGCCGTCTGTGCGGCCGAAGCGTCGATCGTCAGCTTGGGATAGAGATCGGCCTTGGCGACGCCGATCTGCGCCAGGTCCGCGTGCAGTTCGGCTTCCGCCGCGCGGATATCGGGGCGGTCGCGCACTATCTCCGATGGCAGCTCCACGGGCAGGGATTTCGGCTGGGCGATATGGTCGAGGTCAAAGTCCGGCGGGGTCCAGTCGGCGGGCGCCTTGCCGACGAGGAGGGCGAGGGCGTGGCGGGCCGCGCCGAGCTGTTGGCGCAGAGGCGTGATTTCCGCTTCGTCGCTCGCCAGTTCGGTCTCGACGGTCACCACGTCCATCCGCGTGCCGCCGCCGAACTGGAAGGCCTTGTTCACCATCACGAGATCGTCGCGGTCGGTCGCCACGATCTGCTCGCGGGCGGTGATTTCGGCCTTCAGTCCGGCGACGGCGACCGCCTCGCTCACCACGTCGCTGGTGAGGGTCAGGTAGGCCGCGTCGGTCTGGTCGGCCTGGGCCTCCGCCTGGGCCAGGAGCTGCTCGCGCCGGCGCCGGCGCTGTCCGAAAATGTCGAAGTCGTAGGTCCCCGTCAGCCCGAACGAATAGCTCGTGAAAGTCGGGTTGCCGAGGGACAGGCTCTGGCCGCCCGGCAGAGAGAAACTACTGAAGCCGAAGGCGCCGAAGTTCTCGCGTTGCTCCTGGATGGAGGCGTTCGCTGTCAGGGTCGCGGCCGGCGCCTGGGCGGCCACGGCGTCGCGCGCCTCCGCCAGCGACTGGCGCGCCGCCTCCAGGCTGCGGTTGCCCGCGACCGCAGCACGGATGGTCTGGTCGATCTCCGGCGAGCGGAACAGGGCCCACCAGTCGCCGGCCAGACGCTCGCCGATCGCCGCCTCGTTGGCGGGCGCGTCTCCCGCCATGGCGTAGGTCGTGGTCGCCGGCGCCGCGGGACTCTTGAAGTTGGGCCCGACGCTCGCGCAGCCGGAGAGGAGCGCTGCAGTCGTGCAGGCGGCGAGGGCCTTATGGCGCAGGAAGGAGGTCATGGCTCTATTCCATCATCGCGGCGTGCCCGGAGACGCTGCCGCTGGGCCGGCGCATGAGCAGGAGCAAGGGGATCATCGCGAGCATGGCGACGCCCAGAAGCTTGAAGTCGTCGAGGTAGGCGATGACCGTCGCCTGCCGGTTCGCCATCGCATCGACCATCTGCAGCGCCTTCGAGGAGACGCCCTCAGGCATGACCTGCCGCAGGTTGGGATTATCGAGCCGCACGTGGCTCACGATCGTCGAATGCGCCACCTGGGTGTTCACCGTGAGCAGCGCCTCGAGGAGGGAGATTCCGCCGCTGCTGCCGAGGTTGCGGAACACGTTCCACAGCGCCGTGCCCTGGACGCGGATCTCCTCGGGCAGGGTCGCGAAGGCGATCACGCTCAGGGGGACCCACACCAGACTGATCGCCAGGCCCTGAATGAAGCCAGAAATGATGAAGGGCCCCGCGCCCATCGTCGGGGCGAAGCCGGTCATCATCCAGAACGACGCGGCGATGGCGACGATGCCGACGCCCATCAGGACCCTGAGGTCCGCCTTCTGCATCAGGCGGCCCATCGGCAGCATCATCAGAAACGTGCCGGCGCCTCGCGAGGTGAGGATGAGGCCCGCGGTGAAGACCGGATAGCCGTAGACGCCCTGCAGCATGGGCGGCGAGAGGGCGAGGCTTGCATACAGCGCGCCCATGACCACGAGGGTGGCGATCAGGCTGGCGTTGAAGTTGCGGT
>DATHPX010000225.1:0-5365 GCA_035483335.1 Caulobacteraceae bacterium
CCGTCATGGCCGGCCTTTTGTGCCGGCCACCTGACGGAGTTTTAGGGGGTCCAAAACGGGATCAAGCAGAGGCCCAAACCTGTCAGCTATGTCCCCGAACAGCTGTCAGCCATCTCTCCTGGTTGAACAACTGACGCCCGGCGATGACGGAGTTTTCGGGGGAAGTGCTTCGCATGTCAGTCCGGCGCCTGACGCTTGGGCATTGCCTGCTGGAACGCCTCTGTCGCTTCGCACCGCTCCAGGATGCCCTCGATGGTGGGGGCGTCCCTGAGGACGAAGCCGCCAGCCTTGCCGAGCGTAAACAGGCTGGCCAGGCAAATGTCCGCCAGGGTGACCAGCTCGCCATGGCAGAAGGCGCCGGTCTCGGTGTCACGCGCCAGGCGCGCCTCGATCGCCTGGGCGGCCCGCGTCATCCAGTGAGTGGACCAGGCGCTCCCCGCCTCTTCGCTGAAGCCGTGCTCTCTCAGATAGGCGCGCACGCGCGGGACGAGCAGCGGATGGGTGTCGCTCACCACGACAGCGCAGAGCGAACGCACGCGCGCCCGCCCCCGCGGGTCGGCCGGCAACAGAGGTGGGTCGGGCCAGCGTTCCTCCAGATACTCGAGGATGGCCGTCGATTGGGTGAGCGCCGGCTGGTCCCCTTCCACGAGCGCGGGAACGGCGCCTTCCGGATTGATGGCGAGGTAGTCGGGCTTGAACTGATCGCCGGCGAGGACGTCGAGCGGGATCTCCTGGGCGGCGAGGCCCTTCATGCCCAGCGCCACACGCACCCGGTACGACGCCATCGATCTCCAGAAGCCGTAGAAGGTGAGCGGTGCGCTGGTCATGACGGGTTTTAGATGCGCCGGCCAATAACCCGACCTACGCCGCCACGCGGGTCCGGGCGATGGCGGAGAGGATGCCGGCGACGAAGACGTCCAGCACCGGCGGCGGGAGGTCGTGGCCCACGCCGGGGATGATGATCAGCTCGGCGCCTGGGATGTTCTCGGCAGTGTCGCGGCCGCCCGCCAGCGGGACCAGCGGATCGTCCTCTCCATGCATGACGACCGTCGGAGCGGTGATCGTGCGCAGTTTCGGCCGCCGGTCGGGTGAGGCCAGGACGCCAGCGTATTGCCGCTGGAAGCCGACTGGATAGTGGCAGCGCTTGAAGTCGCCCAGAGACTGGGCGCGCACCTTCTCGGGATCGGGCGGATATTTCCCCGACATCACCTTGGCGCCCTCGACGGCGCTGGCAAGGAAGCCCTCCAGGTCCTTGTTCGGATCGGGCGCAGGCGTGTTGAGCCGCGCCATGGCCTCGGGCTTGGCGGGCGGCAGGCCCGGATTGCCGGTCGACGACATGATCGAGGTTAGCGACAGCGTCTTCTCCGGATAGTTCGCCGCCACCAGCTGGGCGATCATGCCGCCCATCGAGGCGCCGACGATGTGCGCGCGCTCGACGCCCAGCGCCTCCAGCAGGCCTGCGGCGTCGGCAGCCATCTCCTCGAGCGTGTAGGCCACGTCCGGGGCCTTTCCCGCGCGCAGCGCCGCCACGACCCCCGCCATGTCCGGCGGTCCCGCGGCGTCCAGCTTTTCCGAGAGGCCCACGTCACGGTTGTCGTAGGCGATCACCCGGTGGCCGGCGGCGGCCAGCTTGCCGATGAAGTCGGGAGACCAGCGCGTCATCTGCCCGCCCAACCCCATGATCAGCAGGATCGCCTCGCCTTCCTCGGGCCCATGGGCCTCGTAATAGATCTCCAGCCCGTTCGCCTTCGCGTGCGGCATCGTCTCCTCCAGCGCTGTCTCCCTGACGACCAGACTGGGCCGCAGGGCACGGCTTGTCGAGCGGCGAGCCTCCGTCAAAGCCTGTTCCGGAATGCGCTCCGGCGAGTCAGAGGCATGCGAAGCGCAGCAAACCGCCGTCGGATGACCGCCAGAGTAGCATTCCGTCAGTATTTGCTGCCGGCCTGGTAGTACGCGTCGGTCACGAGGCCGGCGAGGAGGCCCGGTTCGCGGGGGGCCCAGCCCAGCTCGGCGCGCGTCAGCTCCGCCGTGGCCGGCGCGTCGACGCCGAAGAACATGCCAAGGAAGCCGAAATGCTCGCCGGCCTTTTCCGCGGACAGGCTCGCCACCGGCAGACCGAGATGGCGGCCGATGGCTCCCGCAATCTCGCGCGTGGGCACGCCTTGGTCGCCCACGGCGTGGTAGCGGGCGCCGGGCGAGCCCTTCTCCAGCGCCAGGCGATAGAGGCGCGCCGAGTCCAGGCGGTGCGCCGCCGGCCACCGGTTGGCGCCCTCGCCGATGTAGGCCGCCACGCCGCTTTGGCGCGCGATGTCGATCAGGCGCGGCGTGAAGCCCCGGTCGTCCTTGCTGTGCGTCGTGGGCGAAAGACGGATGACGGCGGTGCGCACGCCCTCCTGGGCCGCAGCCAGCACCAGGTTTTCCGTCGCGCCGCGCCCGGAGTCCGCCGCCACATCGGTCTCGGCCAGGGGTTTGCCGTCAGCAGACCGCAGCAGCAGGAGCCCGGAGCTGGCCACGAACGGCTTGCCCGAGCCCTTCAGCGCCTCCAGCATCGCCTCCACCGCGACCCGCTCGATCTCGATGTTTTCCGCGAAGCGGGAGAAGTCGTGGATGAAAGCGGTGTGGGCGACGCCGTCGCAGGCGCGCGCGCCGGCCGCCAGGGTCTGCGGCTCGCTCAGGTCGCCGCGATGAACCTCGACCCCCCGCGCCGCCAGCGCCTTGGCCCCCTCGTCCGTGCGCGCCACCCCCAGCACCGTGTGCCCCGCGCCCAGAAGCTCGTCGATCACCGCCGTGCCGACATAGCCCGTCGCCCCAGTCACCAGAACCCGCATGCTCGCTACTCCACTTTGCGATGCGGTCATATTCCCCGACGGAAGGCATAGGGGTAAAGTCGGGAGCTTATACCGGTATGAGCTCTACCACCCTGGGGAGGACCCGGCGTCTCGTTCAGCCTCGCTGAAGGCCCTACGGAGAAAAAATCGAACCCTGCCGCGCTTCCGACCACGCCGTCGCTTCCCATTTGGCGACGACCGTTCCCAAACGAAACTCAAGGAGGCTTCCCATGGCGAGGCTCGAGGGCAAGATCGCGCTTGTCACCGGCGGCACGAGCGGCATCGGCGCGGCGACCGCCCGACTGTTCAAGGCGGAGGGGGCGAGTGTCGTCGTCACCGGCTCGACCCCGGCGTCCGTCGACCGCGCACGCACTGAGCTGCCAGGCGTGGAGGCGCTCGTTTCCGACGCCGCCGACGCGTCGGCCGCCAGGACGCTCGTCGACCAGGTGAGCGCACGGCACGGCCGTATCGACGTGCTCTTCGTCAATGCCGGCGTCGCCCAGTTCGCCCCGCTCGCAGAGATCGACGAGGCGATCTACGACCGCATGTTCGATGTGAACGTGAAGGGCGCCTTCTTTCTCATAAAGCACGCCGTTCCGGCGATCCCCAAGGGCGGCGCGATTATCCTCACCGCCTCTGTTGCCGGCGCCGCCGGCGGCCTTCCCGGCGCCACCGTCTACGGCGCGACCAAGGCGGCGCTGCGCTCGTTCGGGCGTACGATCGCCAAGGAGCTGCTGCCGCGCGGGGTTCGGGTCAACACCATCAGCCCGGGGCCGATCGAGACGCCGATCATCGACAGGGGCCTGACGCCCGAGCAGGGGCGGAGCTTCCGCGAAGGCGTCAGCTCGCGCATCCCGATGGGCCGCATTGGAACCGCCGAGGAGGTGGCCAGAGCCGCCCTCTATCTCGCCGCGGACGCCACCTTCACCACCGGCGCGGAGCTGTTCGTCGACGGCGGCCTCATCGACCTCTGAGTGAATGCGCCGGCGCGACCGCTTCCTGGACGGACCAGCAGCGCGGGGGTCATGTTACGGCTGCCTCGCCCGGGATGATGCGGCAGGGAGGAACTGGCGATGTCCTATGACTGGCCGGCGATCGTCGCCGATCTGGAACAGCTGCTGAAGCTGCGCGCGATCCCCTTCGGCATGAAGCTGTTCGAGCGCAAAGCCGACATGGAGGCGATTCCGCGCCTGCGTCGGCCCGAGGCCGTTCACACCCTGGACCAGATCGTCGGCCAGGCGGCGCGCCTGGGCTGGACCGTCGGCGTGACGGCGGAGAATCTGGTCGGAGCCCAGTGCCGCGCGGTTGTCGGGCTGGGCGAGGCCAAGACCGACGTCTGGCGCTCGGGCCGGCAGATGACCGGCGTCTGGTACGCCACCCAGGAGGACGCCGCCGCACACCAGGGCGCCATGCACTGCGTGCCCGACGGTCGCTACGAGGCCCTCGTAATCGCGCCCCTGGCTTCGGGGCGGCTCGACCCGCCCGACATCGCCCTCTTCTACGCCACCCCTGGCGCGATGATCTATTTCATCAATGGCCTGCAGTGGTCCGGCTACAAGCGCTTCGACTGGAGCGTCGTGGGCGAGTCGGCCTGCGCCGATTCCTGGGGCCGGGCGCTGGCGACGCGCCAGGCCAGCCTCTCCATCCCCTGCTTCGCCGAGCGGCGCTACGGCGGTGTGCGCGACGAGGAGATGCTGATGGCCGCCCCGCCGGAGGACTTCGTCAAGGCCATCGCCGGCATGCGCGCCCTGGCCAAGAACGGCTTCCGCTACCCCTTCCCCGACTATGGCGTGCAACAGGACGTCCGCGCGGGGATGGCTGCAAGCTACGGTTGAAGTGTTTCCCTGGCGATGAGCAGGCCGGCGCGCCTCAGCGCCCAGAAGAATACGAGCAGCCCCAGCACGAACGGCGGCGCCCAGAGCAGGCTTCCCTCCGGCCCGACGGCGCCCCCGCTCATCAAGGCGGCGCCCAACGGACGAGCGTTGAACAAATGACCCTGCATCACATGCCCGCTTTGCGGCGTGCCGTAGAGATAGGATTGCGCCCAGTCCCAGGCTGCGTGAAATCCGATCCCGGCCCACAGCGACCCCGTCAGCCGCAAGAGGAAGCAGTAGAACAGCGCCCGGATCATGACTCCGCTGACGCCCACGACGGTCTCTCCGGGATTACCGATATGCCCCGCGCCGAAGAACACTGAAACCAGGACGGCGGCGGGCCAGAAACCCATGGCGCGCGTCAGGGTCTTCTGCAGAAAGCCGCGGTACATCACTTCTTCGCCTAAGCCGACCATGAGGAAGACCAGCAGCCAGACCAGTCCATATCCAAGTATCGGCAATCCCTGTAGCGCCCGCCCGTCGAAGGTGAGGAAGCGGCCCGCAAAGAGCGCGCCGACCACCAGCGACAGGCAAGTGAGGCCGCCGCCCCATCCGGCGAGCAGTTTGGCGATCGGGCGATGTCCGGCCAGACCATAATACGACCACACGGCGCGGCCCTCGATGCGCCCGGTGATCGCCATCGCCCCAACAATAAAGGCGAGC
>DATHPX010000226.1:0-8450 GCA_035483335.1 Caulobacteraceae bacterium
AAGGCGGCCCGGCGCCACAGCGGATCATCGTCGGCTATGGCTTCTGGATATTCCTGCTGTCCGACTTCGTCATGTTCTCCGCCTTCTTCGCCACCTACGCGGTGCTGAGGGATCGGACGGCGGGGGGACCTGGACCGCAGCAACTGTTCAATATCACCGACACGGCCCTGGAGACCGGTGCGCTGCTGCTCTCCAGCTTCGCCTGCGGCCTGATGAGCATCGAGATGGAGCGCAAGCGCCTGTGGGCGACCGAGGCCTGGATGCTCATCACCGGCCTTCTGGGATTCGTGTTCGTGTTTCTCGAGGGCAAGGAGTTCGCCCACCTCGTCTCGATGGGCTACGGTCCCCAGCGTAGCGCCTTCCTCACCGCCTTCTTCACCCTGGTGGGCTGCCACGGCCTCCACGTCAGCATCGGCCTGTTGTGGCTGGGAACGATGATGGCCCAGGTCTACTTCAAGGGATTCAGGAATTACATCCAGCTTCGGGTGATGTGCTTCAGTCTGTTCTGGCACGCCCTGGACATCATCTGGGTCGCCATTTTCACGCTCGTCTATCTGATCGGAGTCCGCGGATGACCGACCATTCCGAAGATGCGGCCCACAGACTCGAGGGCGGCGATATCGCGCCCGGCGATGTGATCCACGGCGAATTCACCGCCGGTTGGCGCACCTACGTCCTTGGCCTCCTCATCGCCGGCGGCCTGACCGTCGCCTCCTTCCTGGTGGCCCGGACCCACCTGATCTACGGCCCGTCGATCGACATGGCCCTGGCGACCCTGGCGGTCGCTCAGATGGGAATCCACCTGATCTTCTTCCTCCACATCACCACCGGACCGGACAACACGAACAACGTCCTCGCCCTGGCCTTTGGCATAATGATCGTCGGACTGGTGGTGTTCGGTTCGGTGTGGATCATGTTCTCCATGAACCAGAACATGATGCCTATGGCGCACATGCCGTCGCCGCAGTCTGGCGGCATGTAGCGCGCACTATTCTAGCCGCCGACGAGCGCCTGGGCGTGCATGCTAAGCGGCAGGGCGGTGTTGGTGCTGTGATCTGTGGCGACCCAACGTTCGGGACGCCGCCCCCAGGCGTTCAGCTGCCCGAGGGCGTCGAACAGTCCCAGGAACTGGTGAAAACTCGCGCCCGGGATGTCCTCCGGTACGGGGCAGCCGAGCGTGACGACCCGGAGGCCACGCGTGCGGTCGGCGCCAAGGGATTCGAGGGCGTTGTGGGCAGACAGGGCGCCCTTGCTGTGACCCACCACCCAGCGGATCGGCCTGCGCTCCATCAGAGCGTGAAGGACGTCCGATGAACCGCAGCCATAGCGGAACACCGGCGCGCCGTTCGCCAACCTCTCGCTGCCCGGCGCAGATTGCGACAGGCGACGCCCAATGCCGGCAACGTCCGGAGACATCAGGCCGACCGCCCTCTGGACCTGCGCCTTGGCGTCCAGGGCGTCCTGGACACCGAAGCCGAACCAGCCGCCGAGCCCCTGAAGCAGGGCGTCCGCCACACCATAGCCGGGCACGATGGCCACAACAGGGTCTCCCAGCGCCTTGGCGATGTTCCAACCAAGGGCCGCGCTGCCCAGGGCGGAGCTGCCGACGCCAGTGATCGAGACGATCTCCGCCCCTTGGACCTCGGCGTCGCTGCAATCAAGGAACTCGCCGACGTCGCCAAACCTGCGGATGTAGGGCCGCCGGCCGGGGTCGATGACGAGCAGGGATCCTTCGGGATCGCGCAAGGCGCTCAGATCGAGGAGGCCAGGTCGGTCCGAGAAATCATCCGTGGCGCGTGTGGCGATGCGCTCGCCCCGTTCCTTCAGGTCGTCCACCAAGGCTGGGACATCGTAGAACAGGACGTCAAGGCACGTGTTGAAGAGACGGCAGGCTTCCAGCGCAGGACCGATCCACGCCCTGGGCGCCTCGTACAAGCCGAGCGGCGGAAGTGACATCGCACATCTTTCCGGCAATCGCCTGCGGACCCATAGGTCCAATATAGGGCAGTTGTCGGTGCAACCGGGAGTAGAGGGGCGGACGGCGGCGCCTGAGCCAGACCGAAAGTCACTCCGGGCCGAGCCTCACGAGACCCTTGCGAACGGCGATGGCGACGAGATCGGTGCGGCTCCTGGCTCCCATCTTGTCGAAGAGATGGGCGACGTGGACCTTCACTGTGCCTTCTGAGATCCGCAGCCTCTGACCGATGTCGCGGTTGTTCAGCCCTTCGGCCACCAGGCGCAGGACCGACACCTCCCGGACCGTCAACTGCACCTGGGTGAACCTGTCCGCCAGCTTCGCCGCGACACCTTGCGCCAGCCTCATCTTGCCGGCGTTGACGTCACGAATGCATCGAACGAGGTCCGCCGGGTCGACATCCTTGAGCAGGTAGGCCTTCGCCCCGGCCCGCATGATGCGGTTGATGTCCTCGTCGGTGTCGTAGGTGGTCAGCACGATGACCTTTGCGTCCGGATCGGTGTGGCGGATCCGCAGCAACGCCTCGAACCCGTCGAGCTTGGGCATCACCAGATCGAGGAGCGTCACGTCCGGCCGCAGGCGGCGATAGCAGGCGACGGCCTCCTCGCCGTCGCTCGCCTCGCCAACCACCTCCAGGTCGCTCTCCCGTTCGATGAGACTGGCGACGCCGTGGCGGAAGATCGCGTGATCGTCCGCAATGACGATGCGGCACACGGGGCGGGGCTCGGTCGTCACAAACCCGCCTCCGCTGACCTTTCCGACCCCGCGGCCCGCCGCGCGGGTCCGCGCTCTCCCTTGCCACGGATAACCAGCCAAGGTTCGGGGGCCTTGGAGAAAACCGCCACGAACGGACGGCTCGCGCCCAAAAGGTTGGCGCTATCGCAGACGACTCCGATCATAAATCGTCGCCAAGAATGTGGAGAGTTTAGTCAAGAATGGATCGCCACTAAGGAAATCTTAGCTTGAAAACGTACAGTTCGGCACGAACACGCCGCGCCGTCTTCGGATTAATACAGCAACAAATTCAGGGCGAACTATGCATCCGGTAGAAGCGTTTGTACCTCTTTAGAAATATGTCGGTCGGAGCCGCGCCGCCGTGAGCCTGACCGGTTTGGGCGCCATCGAGATTCGGAAGCGATGGAGCCCTCCTAATCCGGAACCCAGGTGGCGATCACCTCCGCGCCGCCACCCGGTTCGGAAACGATCGTCAGCTCGGCGTCGATCGCGCTCGCCCGATCACGAAGGCTGGCGAGACCGAACCCCTTCTTGACCGTGTCGGGATCGAAGCCCTTTCCGTCATCGGACACGGCGAGCCGCACGCCACGATTGGAAAAAGCCGAAAGGGTGATGCGAACGGCGCTGGCCTCTGCATGACGCACCGCGTTCAGCATCGCCTCCTGGCAGATCCTCGACAACTCATGGCCCACTTGCGGCGGAGGCTCTGGCGCCACCGCGAACTCGGTCACCACCGGCGTCGGGCCCACCCGGCGCACGCCCTCGACCGCAGCAGAAAGGGCCGTGACCAGGGAGGGGCGTTCCGAGGTGAGGACCGCCATGGACCGGCGAGCCTCGACGATGCTCTCGGCCGCGATCTTGCAGGCAGCGTCCAATGCCTCGGCGGCCTCCTCCGGCAGGGCGGGGTGGCTGCATACGAGTTCCAGCTGCATGCGGATCGCGGCGAAACCTTGCGCCAGGGTGTCGTGGATCTCGCGCGCCAACCGGTTGCGTTCCTGTAGCACGGCGCCCTGCTGCGCCTTGGCCGCCAGCCGCGTCAGCTGGAGGGCGAGGGTCGCCTGGTGAGCGAGGGCTCTGGAGAGGCTCAATTCTTCCTCGGTCCAGGCGTCGCGCAGACTGTCGCGGATGATGAGGACTCCCAGGATCACCGCGCCGAATATCAGCGGCACGACAAGCACTGAACGGGCTTTGTTCAGGTTCAGCCGGACCCTGATCTGTTCGAGCGCCGGGTGCTTTGGATCGACCTCGAGGGCTATCGGCAAACGATTGTCGATCAGACCACGCCAGGAGGGCCAGTCGCCGAGCCTGATCACGTAGGGCTCGCCGTTCGCGTCCAGGGGATCGACCGTGAGCCTGCTCTCGTCGCAGATCATGTGCAGCCTGCCGATTCCCGTCTCTGGATCGTGCAGCCACAACGTGGAACTGGACACGCCAAACTGGCTGTTCGTGGCCCGCAGCACGTGGCCAAGAAAGCGCTCGGGCTCCGGCTCCTCGGCCAGCATGTCGAGCGAGGCGCGGACTGTCCGGGCCGTGCGTTCGGCCGATTCGGTACGCTGGCGGGCCGCCAGGGCTCTTTCTTCCGCGCGCGCCGCCTCCCCGACCGCCAGGGCCAGCCTCTGCATCTCGAGGGCGAGCGCGATCTGGTTGCCCAGGGCGAGGGCGAGTTCTTCCTTCTCGGGCGGATAGCCGGGGATGTCGTCGTCGTGTCGGAAGGCGAGAGCGCCAAGCCAGCGATCGCCGATGAACATCGGCACATTGGCCTGCGAGATCACGTGCCTGTCGCTGGCGAACGGGTGATGGGCGGGGTCCCCCACACGCGCGCCGGGCGCATTGGCCGCCCGCGTCGTGAAGGCGATCCTGCCTCGCGCCAGCTTCGGCTCCAGGCCCCGCGTCGGTCGCACGCGCCTGATGTACTTGTCGTCGACGGGCGTGCGGATCTCGCCGTGCTCAGCGGACATCAGCAATCCATGCTCTCCTGGGCTGATGCGGATCCAGACGTCCGCTCCGACAGCGCCGAGCTCTGAAGCACAGACGGTCAAAGCTTCACCGAGGAAGGCGGACAGGTCCTGCTGCTCGGAGAGGCCGTTGAGCATGGTTCGAAGCACTGCGTTCGCCCGGTGGAGGGCGTCGGCCCGGTTGCGCTCCGTCGCCTCACGCTCCCGCGCCACCGCCGCCTGCTTCGCCTCTTCGGCGAGCCGCGCAAGATTGATAGCCACCGCGGCCTCACCCGCCAGCGCCTGCACCAGATCGAGATTCTCCTGCAGAACCGCGCGGTCGTCGTTGAGGCGGATGCTGAGATAGCCAAGCAGCCGCTCTCCCAGGGATAGCGGCGCCATCAGGAGCTGGCGCACGCCGAGGGCGAGCAGCTGGGCCGCCTCGTCCGGATGGAGCATGTCCCCATCCGTCACGAGGTGGAACTGAAAGGGTATCGCCCGGGGCCCGTGGATCAGCGGGTTGAGCCGCGACCTCGCCGTGGGGGTCGTGCCGAGCTTGCGCCTGACATGCGAGGACTGAACCCCCGGCACAACGCGGCCATCCTCCACCAGGTGGTGGAGCAAAAAGTGCTCGGGGTCCTCGGGGTCGGTGAGCCAGACGGCGGCGGAATGCCCGCCGACGATCTCGCACATCGGCAGCAGGATGCGGCCGAGGAAGACGTCCACATCCTCGGATGTGCCAAAGCGGTCGGACGTTTCCCGCAAAAGGGTGCTGGCGAGCGCGAGCTTCTCGGCCCTCGTCTTGGCGACGGCGGCCTCTCTCTCGCGGATGCGCGCCTCTTCGAAGGCCTTCTGGGCCACGTGCGAACGGTAGAGCGCCAGGGCGGCCCGCTGGGCCAGTCGAGCAATGAGTCGTCGATGCCCATCCGCGATCGGACCCTCGTGTGGGAGGCGTACGATCAGGACACCCAGGTGGGTGTCGGCGAGCGTCAGGTTGACGTTCAGCCAGGCGCGCACACCCAGTCGGAGCAGAGACGCCTTCTGCGCGTCATCGAGCAGGGCGTCATCCTCCACCTGGCGCTGCGTGGGCGGACTGTGGAGCGAAGCCCGCCCCAACTCGACCCATCGCCCAGCCGGCGCCCCCTTCCTGTGGACGTCTGCCTTCGACCCCGGCGCCGATCCATCTGCCTGGATCGCCAGTTCGAGGACGTACGCCTCCCCGCCTCGACCCTCGCGCCGCCAGATGCTTGAGGAAAGGCCTCCGACCAGGTCCTGGACCGCCCGCAGCACCGCGGCGAGCAGATCGCGGTCGTCATCCGGCGATCCCCAGTCGTCGAGGGTCTTGCGGAGAAATGACTCAGCCGCGGCCACGGCCCCGGATCTCGGGGGGACCTCTGCGCGCACGGTGACATCCGTTCGCTCGTCCATAACTGGACGCAGATTGCGCCGCGTCAGCGAAATAGCAACCTCGCGAGGTCGGCGGGACCGCCCCCCAAAAGCGCGCCTGCTGACTGCTGGCCCGTTCGGCTATGCCGCCGGGGCGGCTCAGCCCGGACGGCGGGGTCATCGGTCTATTTGATGTAGTGGTAGCCGGCCTGCTGAAACTCGAGGATGGTGGCGGCCATGCCCGGCGTCAGCACCACGCCTGGAGCCAAGTGGTTGGTCATTTCAGCGACCAAGGATCCGTGGGACAGGCGATCGGGATTTGTCCCCGTCCTGATCAGCGTCCCCGCGAAATCCCAGAGCCACATGTGACAGGCGAGGAAGATCACGCCCCGATCCATCAGATCGGCGATGCTATCGTTGGCGGCCGAATAGGCGCCTGTCTGACTCTGCAGCGCACGGTCGGCCTGCGCCTCGCGATCGTGTCGAAAAAAAGTATTGGACGGAACGCCGCCAGCCTGCCTGGAGAGCTGGTACTTTTCCCACATCTCTTGGTCGAGGAGCGCCAACTGGGCCTGACCGTGTGTTGCCGAGACGATCAGAAAATTGGGATGCCTGAACGAGAAGATCTGGGCGTTCAGCGTGTTTCGCATCCCGTTCAGCCACGGTCCGGCGATCTCGGTATTGTCCCAGATCTGCGTGGGGCCACCTTTGTAGGCGAGGAGTTCCTCGATCGCCTCGTGATCCCACAGCACAGGGTCCTCGAGCACCATCGGTACGGAGCGGAAGTCCCGCCGCCGAGGGGCGCCTGCAAGGCGCGATATCAGTGAATCCAGGTCCGTAGCGCCCGCCGGAATGAGACCTTCGCCGCCGGCGGCCGCTTGCGCGCTGGCCGCCGCGCCTTTCGTCGCCAGGCCCGCGGCGGCGATGCTCAGCCCCATCAGCGCGGACCGACGAGTCGATGAGCTTTCCAACGGGCGGATCTCCTGAGCCAGGGCGTCAGTTCGACCTGGCGAGCGGCGATGACTTAGTTGGCGATCGGCTCCAATGCGCTCGTGCACGATGTCCGGCGCGCACGTGCACGCATGAACCGGCCAAATCGCTCACTCCCGCCCGAATGCAGACCGGTGCGTGAGCCGGCCGCTTGTCCCGAACATCGGTTCAGGCGCCCCTCACGCCACCCAGAGCGCTCTCGCCTCGCCCACGCCGTGGGTGATGGGGGGGCCCCGGCGCCGATAGACCAGGGCTTCGGCGATGTGGACGCGGCGGACGGGCCCCGAGCCATCCAGGTCGGCGATGGTGCGCGCCAGGCGCAGGGTGCGCGTCCAGCCGCGGGCGGTCAGACGGCTCGCCTCCGCAGCCGTGGTCAGGAGCGCCTTGGCCGGACCGTCGAGGGCGGCGATGCGCTCCAGCCACTCGCCTTCGGCGCGCGCGTTGAGCGGCGAGCCTGCGCCGTCCGCAGCCTCGGCGCGATCGGCGGCAAGGGCGCGGGCCGCCGCGACGCGGGAGGCGACCTCGGCCGTCCCCTCGGCGGGCGCCGGCAGGGCGAGATCCGCGGCGGTCACCGCCGGAACCTCCACGGTCAGGTCGATGCGGTCGAGCAGGGGTCCGGAGACCCGCGACTGGTAGCTCTGCTGGCAGCGCGGAGCCTTGCCGCATGCGCCCCGGCCCACCCCGCCCATGCCGCACCGGCAGGGGTTCATCGCCGCCACGAGCTGCACGCGCGCTGGATAGCGGACATGGGCGTTGGCGCGCGCCACCATCACCTCGCCGGTCTCCAGCGGCGCCCGGAGCGAATCCAGGGCCTGGGCGCCGAATTCCGGGAGTTCATCTAAAAAGAGCACGCCATTGTGCGCCAAGGACACCTCGCCCGGCTTGGCGCGCACGCCGCCCCCGGTCAGGGCGGCCATGCTCGCGGAGTGATGCGGCGCGCGGAACGGCCGCGAGCGGGTCAGGGCGCCTCGGGCGATCAGGCCTGCGATGGAATGGACGAGGGATGTCTCGAGGAGTTCGGCGGCGGTCAGCGGCGGCAGCAGGCCCGGCAGGCGCTGGGCGAGCATGGATTTCCCCGATCCGGGAGGGCCGACATAGAGGAGGTTGTGCCCGCCGGCGGCGGCGATCTCCAGCGCCCGTTTGGCGCTTTCCTGGCCTTTCACATCCCGAAGGTCGGGTGCGCGCTCCCCCTCGATCATCGGGCCGGGCGACGGCGCAGACATCACCTGGGAGCCACGGAAGTGGTTCACGAGCGCGATCAGAGAGCGAGGCGCGAGGATCGGCGTCTCGCCAGCCCAGGCCGCTTCCGGGCCACAGGCCTCGGGACAGATCAGGCCCATGCCCCACGCCCCCGCCGCCATGGCCGCCGGAAGGGCGCCTGCGACAGCGGCGATGCCGCCATTCAGGTTGAGTTCGCCGATGGCGGCCCA
>DATHPX010000227.1:0-2112 GCA_035483335.1 Caulobacteraceae bacterium
GTCGGCGACCAGGGTGAAGAGGCCGCGCTGCTGCACGGTCACGCGGGCGGGTTGCAGTCCTTGCGCCGCGAAGGGCGCAAACTGGCGCCGGAGCTGCTCGCTCCAGCCGAATTCCTCGATCAAGGGAGTCCATCCTCGGACAGTCGGTTGCGGTTTCGCCGCCGACCCTCTGAGGAAGCGCTCAGGCCTCCTGGCCGGCGACGCCTGGGAGGGCGGCGCGGTGAATGACAGTCATCTTGGCAACCCTCCTTTCCGGCTGTTGGGCTGACGGAAACGTACGCGGGCGCGCCCCGGGGCGCAACCTCAGAAGGTGGCGCAGGCGGCCTGCTCCATCAGCAGCACGCTCTGCTGGTGGAACTGGTGCTTGTAGGCGCGGGCGAGGCCAGCGAGGCGCTCACCCTCGTGAGGGGCGCCGGACAGAACGATCAACAGCACCTTCGAGGACTCGCGAACGTGCTGGCCCTCTTCGCCCCGCCACTGGCCGATGGCGTCCATCACGGTAAAGCCCGTCGGGAAGCGGGTGGCCACCTCGCGATCGACGAAGTCCTGCCAGTCGGACTCGCTCACACCCGGCTTCTCGCCAATGTTGCGGCCGAACACCATCTGGGCGGTGCGCAGGGGCTTGAGGCCGCTGGGGCAGACCGCGAGCGCGGGCGCGGCCGCCAGCGCCGCCAGGAGCACCGCAGCCAAGGCCTGCCCCCGGCGGCCCATCACGCCCCGACCAGCTCGCGGCCTATGAGGAAGCGGCGGATCTCGTTGGTGCCGGCGCCGATGTCATAGAGCTTGGCGTCGCGCAGATAGCGCTCGACCGGGAAGTCCTTGAGGTATCCGGCGCCACCCAGGGCCTGGATCGCCTCGAGCGACACGCGAACGGCGTTCTCGCTGGCCAGCAGTATGGCGCCCGCCGCGTCAAACCGCGTCGTGTGGCCGCCGTCGCAAGCCCGCGCGACCGCATAGACGTAGGCGCGGGCCGAGTTCAGGGCGACGTACATGTCGGCGATCTTGCCCTGCATCAGCTGGAACGTGCCGATCGGACGACCGAACTGCTGGCGCTCGCGCACATAGGGGAGCACCTGGTCCATGCAGGCCTGCATGATCCCCAGCGGCCCGGCGGAGAGCACCGTTCGCTCGTAGTCGAGCCCGCTCATCAGCACGCCCGCCCCGCCGTTCTCTGGCCCGAGCACGTTCTCCTCGGGGACCTCACAGTCCTCGAACACCAGCTCACCGGTGTCGGAACCCCGCATGCCGATCTTGTCCAGCTTGCGCGAGCAGGAGAACCCTTTGAACCCCTTCTCCACGATGAAGGCGGTCACGCCGCGGCTGGAGGCGTCCGGCTCGGTCTTGGCGTAAACCACCACGACGTCGGCGTGAGGTGCGTTGGTGATCCAGAACTTCGTCCCGTTGAGCACGTAGCGATCGCCGCGGCGGTCCGCGCGCAGGCGCATCGAGATGACGTCCGAGCCGGCCTGCGGCTCGCTCATGGCGAGAGCTCCGACGTGTTCGCCGCTGATCAGCCGCGGAAGATAGCGGCGCTTCTGTTCTTCCGAGCCCCAGCGACGGATCTGGTTCACACAGAGGTTGGAGTGCGCGCCGTAGGAGAGTCCGACCGAGGCCGAGGCGCGCGAGACCTCCTCCATCGCCACCACGTGCTCGAGATATCCGAGCCCCAGGCCGCCGAGCTCCTCCTCAACGGTGATCCCGTGCAGACCGAGGTCTCCCATCGGGCGCCACAGCTCGCGCGGGAAGGCGTTCTCGGCGTCGATACGGGCCGCGATCGGGGCGATCTGGTCGGCGGCGAACCTGGCTGTGGTCTCGCGGATCGCCTCGGCGGTCTCGCCAAGGCCGAAGTCCATCATCGGGCCATGGTTGGGTATCATCGCGGCGATCTACCAGGGCTCATCGCGAACAGCGAGAGCCCTACTTCGCGCTGCGCGCTTCGAAGGGCATCCTGCTTCGACTGCGAAAAGCCGGACTTGTCCTGCGAAGCCCGCAGGGCGAAGCAGGATGGTGCGGTCGAGAAGACTCGAACTTCCACGGGTTGCCCCACAGCGACCTCAACGCTGCGCGTCTACCAATTCCGCCACGACCGCCCGTGCCGAGCGCGGGGGGTTA
>DATHPX010000228.1:0-2133 GCA_035483335.1 Caulobacteraceae bacterium
CGTACAGGCTACTCGCCCGGCGCCTCTCGTCGCGCGCCAGCCGCCGCGCGTGAACCTGGCGCCCAGCGCCATTCCCGAATTCGCCCCGGAGCCGGCGCCGGCGCCGGCGCCCGCCCCTGCGCCCGCCGCACCGGCCGCCCCGCCCAAACCCGCCGCCGTGCAGGCGCCCGCCGCGGCTCCCGGGCCCGAAGCGCCCCATCTGAACATCCACAAGTCCGAGAAGGAGGCCCCTGCGGGCGTGCCGACCCTGCCGATGGCGCCCTCCCCCAACCAGCCGCCCCCAGGCGGGCGCACGGCGGGTCCGCCCGGCGGGCGCGCGCCGCAGGGCGGAGGGGGCGGCTCGCGCCTCCAGGGCCTGGTTCCTTATCCCGGCGGCTCGCTTCCCAGCGGCGGGCCGGGTCTGCGCGGCAGCCTGGTGGGTTGCGCCAACGCAGGGGCCGTGGGGCTCTCCTCGGTCGAACGGGCGCATTGCGATCAGCGGTTTGGCTCCTCGATGGGCTCTGCGCCTCACCTCGACGGCATCCCGCCCGACCGTCGGGCAGGCTTCGATCATGACGTGGAAAAGGCCGACCGCGCGCGCGCCTACCGAAATTCGACGACCGCTCGCGACCTTACGGGCCTGGGCGGCGTTCCCAGTGACGAGACGACGACGACGATCAAGCTCCCCAACTGAACCTTGATCCGTCGGCGCGCGAACGCATCTGCCGTCGGGTCCCAACGACCGGAGTGAAGACCACGATGCGCCCGACCATCCTCAGCCTTGCCGCGATCGCCGCCCTCTGCGCCGGCGGCGCGTCAGCGGAGGAAACGATCAAACCGGGCTATTGGGAGTCCGTGAACAAGGTCGGCTTCCCCGTCGGTTCGACAAAGATCGACCGGCGGTGCATCACACCCAAGGACGTGGCGAAGTTCATCCAGGGCCCGCGCAACCACATTTACGACTGCCAATATCCCGAGCACAGCGCGGCCAACGGCCAGATCGCCTTCAACGGCCGCTGCGTCGACAAGAAGGGCTTCTCAGTCGGCATTTCCGGCCATGGCGAATATACCGAGACCACGTTGAAGATGACGGCGCTGGTGAAGATCGGGCCGCTGGCTGTGGAGGCCTCAACCGACGCCCATCGCCTGGGCGATGATTGCCCCGCCGGTGTTCCCGGTGCGCCGCCCGCCCAGGATCAGGATCATTGAACCTGACGGGGATCAGGACGCCTCGATCTCCTCGCGGCTGATTCTCCAGGCTCCGTCCAGCCAGGCGACGATCTCGCGCGCGCCCGGATGATCGGAAGGCGCGAACCGTGCTCGCAACCGCGCGCCCATCTCCCCGAGGTTGTCCAGGCCGACGTCCTGAAACGAGACGATCCGGCGCTCCACCTGAGATGCGAGCGGCTCGCCAAGCACGGCCGCGGCCGCTCGCCGGAAGGCTGCGCCATAGTCGTAGCTCTCTCCCTGCGCGTAGCTCTCCGCCAAGGTCAGGGCCGGGATACAGCTCAGGGTCGGCTGGAGCGCAGGGTTCACCGCGTGACCGGCGATCAGGGGCGCGATCCCCGCCGAACGGCCTGTGAAGGCGCGCAGGTACAGGTAGGGGCTCATCCGCGGCCCGTCGTTGACCGGATAGTTGTCCCACAGCAGGGGGCGCCGACCGAGCGCCTCGGCGACGCGCGAGACATGGCCAGGCTTCAGCTCACGGGAGCAGACTTCCGGGCCCGTCCAGAAAACGTCGATCGCAGGATCGAGGGCCGCGCCGAGCGCCTCGAGATAGCCCTTTGGCCTGGCGCCGAACGCCGCGTCCAGCGCGGGGTCGTCGCTGTAGTAGGTCGGGCACATGATCAGCCGCTCGGCGCGCGTGCGCTCGCCGATCCAGTGCAGGATGTCGGCCTGGCGCGACGCGAGGTCAGGAATGTCGCCCCGCATGTCATCGAACAGGATCGCCAGACGCTGCACGCCCAGCCCGTCCAGTTCCGCCAGCTTGTCTGCGAGAGCCACCTTCGCCTCGGAATCGAACGCGCGGTAGATTTCAAAGGGACTGAGGCCCACCCCAAAGGCCAGTCCCAGCGCCCGGCACTTGCCGGCGAAGGCGGCCAACTTGGCCGCCTGATCCCTAGGGTGAGGATCGCGCCACTGTCGCCTCAGGAA
>DATHPX010000229.1:0-20064 GCA_035483335.1 Caulobacteraceae bacterium
TTGAACGCCGCCAGATACTCGTCGTGGAAGCAGGGGCGCTTGCAGAACTGGTTGTACCAGGGCTTGAGCGCCTCGGCGGTCGCGGGGTCCTCGACGACGGCGTCCACCCGCCCGCGGATCTGCTCCATCTTCTTGAAGTCGGCGATCTGCAGCAGCTCCAGCGGGTCCATCCCTGCGCCCGCCTCGCCGGCGTTGGCCTTCGCCCGGGAGACCATTAGCAGGTTGCGGATGATGTCGGTCCAGCCGTCGGCGACCAGGTCCTCGTCGGCGTGGCCGCCGCTGACCAGGGTGTTGAAATTGTCCATCCGCGCCTTCTGCCAGCCCGGGTTCAGGCTCGCCGCCCAGTCGGGGTCGGTGGGGCGGTTGGCGCGCACGTCGATGGACGAGGGCGTGCGCTGGAAGACGTAGAGCTGGGCGGCCCATTCGCCCAGGTGCGGCACGCACTGCACGGCGGTGGCGCCTGTGCCGATGATCGCCACACGCTTGTCCGCCAGCTTGGTCAGGCCGCCCGAGGAGTCGCCGCCGGTGTAGTCGTAGTCCCAGCGGCTGGTGTGGAAGGAATGACCCTTGAAGCCCTCCACGCCGGGAATGCCGGGAAGTTTGGGCCGGTGCAGCGGGCCGTTGGCCATGACCACGAACCGCGCCCGCATGGCGTCGCCGCGGTTGGTGCGGACGGTCCAGCGGCCGGCGGCCTCGTCCCATTCCAGGGCGGTGACCTCAGTCTGCAGGCAGGCGTTGCGGTAGAGGTCGAACTTCTCGGCGATCGCGCGGCTGTGGGCGAGGATCTCGGGCGCCCGGGAGTACTTCTCCACGGGCATGTAGCCGACCTCTTCGAGGAGCGGCAGATAGACGTAGCTTTCGATGTCGCAGGCCGCGCCGGGATAGCGGTTCCAGTACCAGGTGCCCCCGAAGTCGCCGCCCTTCTCGATCACCCGCAGGTCCGCGACACCGGCCTCGCGCAGCCGCGCCGCGGCCAGGAGGCCGCCGAACCCGCCGCCGATCACCACCACCTCGACCTCGTCGGTCAGCGGCTCGCGGGCGAAGCCCGGCGCGACATACGGGTCTTCGAGATAGTGGGCGAACTGCCCGGTGATCTCGCGGTACTGTTCGTTGCCGTCCGCACGAAGGCGCCGGTCGCGCTCGGCGCGGTACCTGGCCTTGAGCGCCGCGGGATCGAAACCCAGCTCCATGCCTGGAGCGTTTCCGGTCGGCTGTGCGCCATCGCCCATCCTGGGCCTCCTCCTGTTCAACTGGCTGATACGTGCAGAGGCCGACGTCGGGGAAGTCGAGACTTGTGGGGGCGTCGGTCCGCGGTCCCTGTGATGATCGCCAATCGCAAAGAATTGTTCTAAAAAGTACAAATCATCCGCGGCCGTGTGGTAGCGTGTCCCCAATGATCGGCCGTCGCGGCCGCATCAGGGCGTATAGGGGTAGCGTATGGCTCGGCCCGCAGCGCGTGTTCGTGTCCCTGGCAGCGAGAGGCCGCGGCCTTCCTCTCACAAGCCCTTGGGTCCCCTGGCGGAAGACGAGCGGCTCGGCGTCACCCTCGTCGTGCGGCCCGCTCCCGGTTCCCCCAGCCTGCCGACGCTCGAGGACTGGCAGAAGACGCCTCTTCGGGAGCGGCGTTATCTGACGCCCGAAGCCTATGCCAAACGGCATGGGTCCGCCGCCGCCGACATCTCGGCCGTGGAGGCGTTCGCCCGGGGTCATGGCCTGCAGGTAAGCGAAAGCCACGCCGGTCGACGGACCGTCACCGTCGTAGGCACGGTAGGACAGATGAACTCCGCCTTCGGTGTGACCCTGCAGCGCTTCGAGGCGCCGGTCCCGTCGGCGCCGCGGGCGCGTCGGCATGGCGCCCACCCGGGCGCGGAAAGCGCTGAACCGCCCCCGCAGACCCACGTGCATCACGGGTTCGACGGGGCGGTGACCGTTCCGGGCGAGCTGGGGGCGATCATTCAGGCAGTCGTCGGTCTGGACGATCGGCGGCTCAGCGCCCCGGCCGGTGGCACGGGCGATCCCAGCGGGGCGGCCCTGATCGAGGTTCCGACCATCGCGGGCTGGTACAACTTCCCCAACACCGGCGCGACGGACCAGGTGATCGGCGTCTTCGCGCCCAATCCGGCCGCCTATCTGCAGGGCGATATCACCAACGGCTATTTTCCGGGGCTGACCAACGCCAGCTACCGCACCGCGCCCACCCTCAACGACATCGACCTGACGGTCGGCTCGACCACCTTTACGAACAATGCCTCAAGCGTGCAGGCGATCACCAGCGCCACGCCCAACGCGACGCTCAATGCCGTTCCAGACTCGTACATCCTAGAGCTTACCCAGGACGTCTCGACCTCCAGCACCATAGCGCAGGGCTGCACGGTCAACGTCTACTTCACCACCGATTCCGAGCAGGGCTGGCAAGTCTTCCTCAACCGGATCCTGCAACCCCAGACCGAGGCCCAGCCGACCGTCGTGACCGCCAGCTTTGTCCTCGCCTTCGAGGACAGCTCGATCGGCTCGCCTACCGACACCGGTTCGACCGCCGGCGTGCTCAGTCCTCTGTTCCAGGCGCTCGCGGCTCAGGGGATAGACGTCTTCATCGCCCTCGGTGACTGGGGCGCCGACAACCGCCAGACCGACGGAAATATCCACGTCGGCTACTGCTCCACTGATCCTTGGGTCACCTCCTGCGGCGGCACGGTCGCGGTCAAATCGGGCTCGACCCTGACCGAGGTGGTTTGGAGCGACGCCTTCCTGGGCGGGACCTTCGGTTCATCCACCAGCGACTTCGGCGCCACCGGCGGAGGCGTGAGCGCCGCCTTCACGACGGCGCCGGCATATCAGACAGCGATCGGCGTGACCGGCGCGACTGACTCCGGCGGCACAACTCACACCGGTCGGGGCGTGCCTGATGTGGCCGGCATGGTCGGCTACAACCCCTTCACCATCAACGCGGCCAATCCAAGCCCGCTCAGCTACAACTTCGTCGGCACCAGCTGCGTCGCGCCGCTCTATGCCGGCCTCGCGGCTGTGCTGCGCAGCGCCTTTGGCCGCGCCATCGGTCCGTTCAACACAACCCTCTATTCGCTGGCCTCGAGCGCCTTCAACGACGTCACCTCGGGCAACAACGACAGCGGCGACAGCCCTGACTCCCCCTTCTTCACGGCCGGCGTCGGCTGGGACGCCTGCACTGGGCTCGGCAGCATCGACGGGACGAAGCTGCTCAACGGCATCGCCAGCGAGCTCTACTCACCCAACTGGTACTTCCAGGTGAGCAAGGGAGACTTTGGCCTCGACGAGGTCGCGATCACCACGACCTTTTCAAACATCCTGTGGCTGGTGCTGGAGGGGTTCACCCCTGCGGCGGTCACCGCGGCGGGGCTGACCCCGACGGTGAGCGTGCCGCTGGGTGGGATCACCGTCACTGTCGGCGCGGCACAGCCTGAACTTGCGAGCCAGACCTCGACGCCCCAGCGCATTCTCTTCCCGTGCACGGTCGCCTTCGATGCGTCCAAGGCCAAGAGCGTGGCTCAGGGCGGCATCTTCCCCGATCCCGGAGATGCGGCGACCCAAATCCCCATCACCTCGATCATTAGCTTCGCAAGCCAGCTTCTCACCGCAACGACGGTTTTCGATCTGGAAGCCGGCGCCGATCCCGGTTTCGCGAACTATGCGACGTCGGGGCCGCCCAGCGTGGACACCCAGGCCAACAATCCCTTCTGGCTCAGCCAGGACCTGCGGGTCTTCACCGTCACACCGGGGATCAACGCCGCGCCGATCGACGGAGCTGTCACGCTCAGTGTTTCGGACAATACGAGCTATCACACCGACCAAGCGTACACCTACATCACCCAGCTCCTGGGGCACCTCAACAGCACTTACTCCAATCCGGGCGGAACGGACCCCTTCACCCTGTTCCCCGATCAGACCAACGCGCTCAGCGCGGACTCCTCGGTGACCCCGACCCAGCCCAACCCAGCCAATCTCGGCGGGCCGCCCTTCGTGAACTACAACTTCGCTGTCGCCCGCGTACGCCTCACCGATGCGACGGGGGCCACGACCCCGTTGCCGGTGAAGGTGTTCTTCCGATTGTTCGCGGCTGAGACCAGCGACACCGACTATCAGCCGGCGCTGACCTACCCCTCGAACTTCTCCGGCGGCTTTCCCGAGTCGCCCCTGCCGGGCGTCGACGACGTCACCTTGCCGTTCTTCGCCACCGGCAACTACGAAACGGCGCCTGTGAACAAGTATTATTCGGGGCCAAGCATCAACAACCAGACGATCACCGTCCAGTCAGGCAACACCGTTTGGGCCTATTACGGTTGCTATCTGAACATCTACGGCAAGGACAACACGATTGGCGGCAAGCAAATCCAAAAGCTGCTGCCCAGCACCCACAGCTGCGTCGTGGCTCAGATCGCCTACGACGACGCACCGATCCCCACCAGCGGCCAGGTCGTCGGTCCCGAGAACAGCGACAAGCTGGCCCAGCGCAATCTGCAGATCACCTTTTCGGACAACCCGGGCCCGGCCGAGGCGCATCGCATCCCGCAGACTTTCGATCTGCGCCGTGGTCCGGCGCCAGGCCCAGATCCCGAAGCCGAGCTGGTCCAGCGACCGGACGAGCTGATGATCGATTGGGGCTCGGTGCCGGCAGGGTCGGTGGCGAGCATCTACTGGCCGGCTGTTCTGGCGAAGGACGTGCTCGACGTCGCCGACAGCCTATATTCCACCCACCAGCTCTTGGCGGAGGACACCCATACCCTGAAGATGGTTGTTCCACGCGGCGTGACGTTCGTCCCCATCCCATCCGGTGCGGGAGACAATCTCGCCGGCCTCTTCACCGTCGATCTCCCGCAGGGGGTGAAGGCGGGAGAGAACTTCGTCGTCAGCGTGCGGCGGATCACGACGCGGCAGGGCCCGCCTCCACCACCGCCTCCGCCTCCACCGCCTCAGATCCAGACACCGATTGCCGGCTCCGCCCGTGCTGCGGCGCGGGAGGCGTCCCAGAGCGTCAACAGCGCCTGGAGACAGGTGGTCGGGACCTTCGCCGTACGCATCCCCGTCACGACCGCAAAGGTGATGCGCCCGATGGAAGAGAACACGCTCGCCATCATGAAGTGGCGGCTGCAGCAGATGGACCCGACGAACCGGTGGCTGCCGGTCCTGAAGCGCTACATCGGCCTGGTGGAAGGCCGGGTGCGTGGCGTGTACGGCGATCCGGGTAAGATCCCGCCCTCCGAATGGGGGATCTGGGGCGAGCCGCGACCGACCAAGCCCGGACATGGGCCCGTCCGTCCTCCCGAACCTCACCCAGGGCGCCATCACCGGCATTGGGGCGAGCACACAGGCAAGATTGAAGGGCTGGTGTTCGATCGCTTCGGCGACTTCGAAGGGCTGCTCTTGCGCGAAGCCGATGGCGAGGAGCGCTTCTTCGCCAGCCGCGAAGCGGAAATCGAGGAGCTCGCGAGTTTCGCCTGGGAAGAGCGCGTCCGCGTGAGTGTGATCACCGAGGGCGAGGACCGCGAGGAGGTTGCGCGGCTGGTGCTGCGTCGGCGCCCTGGGCGTCTGAGGCGCCACGAGGAGTCCTGACGACCCCGGACGCACCGTGGGTAGACGCACTATCTTGCGGCCATGCGCCAGGCCCTCCACACCCTCTCCATCCAGACCCGTGGCCGCGGCCTGTTCGAGATAACCCCCGGTATCTCGAGATGGATCTCGGAAGGGGCGATTTCCGCCGGACTGCTCACGGTGTTCTGCCGGCATACCTCGGCCTCCCTGCTCATCCAGGAGAACGCCGACCCTGACGTTCGCATGGACATCGAGGCCTACTTCGAGCGCATCGCGCCGGAGGAGCGCGGCCGATACGCCCATGAGGACGAGGGGCCGGACGACATGCCCGCCCATCTCCGGACAGCGCTCACCAATGTCCAGCTCACCATACCCGTGTCCGAGGGGCGGATGGCTCTTGGAACGTGGCAGGGGATCTACCTTTTCGAGCACCGCCGCGCGCCGCATCGGCGCGAGGTCGTCCTGCACCTGATCGGGGACTAGGAGCGTCGAAACGATCGGTCGAATCGATTGGATTGACGACTACAACTCGTTGGTACGGTCGATGGCATTGGCCCCATGTGGGCTCATGGCGACCGCGGCGATTCCAGCGAATCCGACGCGCCTGGCGCATCGAGCCGCCGGGGTCGCGCCAGGCTTGCTCCTCTGCGTGGCGCTCGCCGCCATTGCGGTCAGCCTGCAGGGGCTGGAAGCGCGTCTTTTCGGCCGCGCCTGGCTCGAAGGCTTGGTGCTCGCCATCCTCCTTGGCGCGGCGGTCCGCACGGTGTGGAATCCAGGCGCGCAGTGGAGCGGCGGCATTCGGTTTGCGGCCAAGACCGTCCTCGAAATCGCGGTTGTCCTCCTGGGAGCCGGCGTCAACGCCAGCGCCATCGCCGCGGCCGGAGGGTGGCTGCTTGCGGGCATTGCGGGCCTCGTCGTTGTGGCGATCGTCGCCAGCTATGGTCTGGGTCGGCTGTTCGGCCTACCGCGGCGGATGGCGGCCCTGATCGCCTGCGGCAATTCCATCTGCGGGAATTCGGCCATAGCGGCCGTGGCTCCGGTGATCGGCGCCGAAGGCGAGGACGTCGCCGCCGCGATCTCGTTCACCGCGATTCTGGGCGTGGCGGTCGTGCTAGGCCTGCCGCTTCTCGGCGCAGCCTTGCGCCTTGACGCTCGCGCCTATGGCATCGTCGCCGGCCTGACGGTCTACGCGGTGCCCCAGGTGCTTGCGGCGGCGGCGCCGGCTGGCGCCTTGGCGGTGCAGGTGGGCACGCTGGTGAAGCTCGTTCGCGTGCTGATGCTGGGTCCGGTGGTGGTCGTCCTGGCGCTCATCGCCCGTTCCGCCGAGCCAGCCGGGGTGGCCAGCCGCAAGACGGCGCTGCCGCCTCTTCGCCACCTGGCGCCCTGGTTCATCATCGGTTTCCTCGTTCTCGTCGCCGCCCGCTCGCTGGGGCTGACGCCGACCGGGCTCGCGGCCCCGGCCGGATCGGCGGCCGATCTGCTCACTATCGTGTCGATGGCGGCTTTGGGCCTCGGCGTGGATGTGCGGGCCCTCGCCAGCGCGGGGCCGAGGGCCAGCGCCGTGGTGACCCTCTCACTGATCCTGATCGGCGTCCTGGCCCTGACGCTGGTGCGCGTCCTCGGACTGGCCTGAGGTTTAGATCTTCGTCGAGATAAGGAGACGGCCCGGCCCCAGGCGGTCGAGCACGGTCGGCAGGACCGAAACGTCGACGGCGAAGCAGCCCTCGCTACGACCCAGCACGCCCCGCTCGCGGATGATCGCGGGGCAGACATAATCCGCCGAGTGGACCACGATTTCGCGCGCCTCGGCATTCGAGTTCGTAGGGTCCAGACCGATTATGTGCATCGAGTGGCCGTGATGGCCGTAGTAGTAGTTGCTGGTGAGGAAGGCGCCCTTGCAGCTGCACTCAGAGTTGAATTCGTTCGAGAAGGTCTGCAGCCAACCGCTGTGATCCGGGTCGGATCCGCGGCCGTGAGCGACCAGGAAACTCTGGACGGCGCCGCTGCGCATGTCGACCAGGTGAAGCCTCGGCTCGTTCGACGGTCGCGCGAAGTTCGCTATGCCCACGACGTCCTGATTGGGAATGCGGGATCCCACCCGGCGCAGCTCTGCCTGGGCGAGGAAGGTCAGGACCGATTCGGTCTGGGCGGCGGCGTGGCGGGCGAGTGAGAGCGCGGGGGCAACGGCTGCGAGGGACGCAATAAAGGTCCGGCGGTCGATGGGCACGCTAGGTGATTCCCTGATCGTTTGAGTGAGTCTCGCCCCTGAGCCTTAAAATCAGGTTTCTACCCTAGGGCGAAAAGAAAACCCCCATCCTTGTACGTTTTTGCCGATCACTCCTCGGTGAATGGCAATGCGCAACAATAGTCGACGCGTCGGGCTCCAGGGATGCGGCCGACCAGCGCAATCGCGGTTCCCCCTCAGCTCTTTGGCTGATCGAAACCTGAGTTGCGATTACATGTCGCAGGTGCGGGCGACCTCAGCGCTTGGCGCAGGAGCTTTGGTTCAGGAGAACAGCGTCTCGCAACCGGTCCCGGCGAGGACGAGATCGAGGCGAGACTTGTCGCCTTCCGACAGGGCGGCGCGTGATTCGCGCAACCACCTTACGCACTTGACCTGATAGGGGAATGGGGGCTGGCGCCAGGGCAGGCCGTCAACCTCGCAGGCGACTTCGCTCGCGCCGGACGCGACGGCGCGCGCATTGGCCAGCATCACCGGAACGTAGGTCCGCCCGATCTCAGCAAGCAGGACGCTCAGCGTCTCCTGCGGATTCGCGAGGGAGATCCAGCCACCTTCGGGCGGCTCGAAGCCGGAGAGATCCTCCGCGAGGCTCGTCCAGGCATAGACGCGTGGCGCAGTCTCGAGCGTGAGGCGCGTTGGCGTGGGATCGAAACTCGCGAGCTGCGTCAGTTGCCCGAAAAGGCCAAAGTCTGCGGTCGCGGGTCGCGCGCCGAGCACGAAAGGCCGGTGAGACAGCAGAGCCTCGAACGCCTCCAGGAACCGCCGATAGGAGGCTTCGATCACCGGGCCTGTGGTTTCGTTCGATCCCACGACATAGAGGCGTGAAATCTGTCGTTCCCCGATCGCCTCGGCCCGCTCGACGAGGGCTTCGTCGGTAATCGAATATTGCCGCCACAGCGGCAGGATCCGCGCCGCCTGACCGGCGTCCGCGTCGTGCGCCCACCGGTAGTGGAACATGGCCTTGGTCAGCCACTCGTCGCCATAGTCCTCGATCAGCTCGTCGAGCACCGCGAGGGCCGGATCGGGCGGGACGAGGCTGCGCCCCCGGACCTCCCGCTCGAAGCGCCGGATCAGGGGCGTGGAGTCGGTGACCGCCTCCAGCGCGCCATCCGCGCCCGGCAGGTAGAAGGTCGGGAGCAGGGCGACGCGCGGGTTGGGCATACCTTCGGCGGAGGCCTGCGCGCTCGTGAGGAAGCGATAGGGGATGCGGCGATATCTGAGCACCGCGAGCATCTTGCGCGTGTAAGGCGATCCCGGCGCGCCCATCAGGGCGATCGGTTCAGTCATTGAGGTCCTCCCTCGCGCTCACACCGTTACAGGATCGCGTTTGTCCGACTCCCGTAACGGATCCCGCTCACGCCGGCCGGCAGGATGACGATGTCGCCGTCCCGCCCGACGATGACCTTGCCATGGAAGATCCGTCGCGAGCGGCCGAGGAAGGGGCCGTCGAGCGCGCGCGTCGGCAGGGGAGGGATGACGTGGGTGAACAGAAGGACCTTCACCTTGGCCTGCTGCGCGATCGCCGCCGCCTGCTCGGGTGTGGTGTGATAGGAAAGGATGTCGTGCAGGATGTGGGCGAGGTTGTCTCGTCCGTGGGCTATCGCCGCCTGTCGCTGAATGTCGACCAGGTTGGGCGCGAGGCCTTCATGCACGAGCACGTCGGCTCCTGTGGCCTCCCGCTCGAGCCGCGGCGAAGGGGCGGTGTCACCGCTGATCACGACCCGTCGACCCTTGTAGACGAAGAGGTAGCCGACAGCGGGCTTCACCGGGCCGTGATCGACCGGGAAGGCGGTCACCTTCAGGTCCGGCTCGTCGATCAGGACGGCGTCCGGGCCGTCGGTCGAGATGGAGAATGAATGGGGTGTCCCGCCAAAGCCTGAGGGTGGGACGACTTTGGGGCCGTGATGGGCGATCCGGTAGCCGCGATCGAGCTGGTAGGCTGTCTCAAAACCGCTGACGACCTGGTCGACTCCGGTCGGACCGTAGATCGGCAGCGGCGAGCGCGCCGCCCCGCTCGCCCAGCGCTGCAGCATCAGTTCCCCAAGGTCGGCGATATGGTCCGAATGGAAGTGTGTGAGGAACAGCGCGTCCACGCGCGCGGGCGGCAGCTGCATCAGCGCCAGTTCCTTCACACTGCCCTCGCCGCTGTCCACGACGAACAGCCGTCGCCCGGCGATCACTGCTGTGCACGGACCTGCGCGAGTCGGATCGGGGAGGGGCGAGCCAGAGCCGCACAAGGCCACGCTGAGGCCGTCAGGGAGCCCTGCGAACGGATCTCCCATGGCCCGATCAAAGACGCCCGCCATGACCCGCTCTGCGATGGCGCCACGGGAAAGCCATAGCCCGGTGGCGGCGAGAGCCAGCGCGGCCACGACAGCGATGGCGAGGCGCTGCCCCCGTCCCACGTCGGCTCCATCCGCCATCGGCCCAACTCGAGATAAATGGCATTTATATTGCCATAAGTTCTCACCCGCACGAGAACGCAAGTCAACTCGAGCGGTGGACGGGGGCCCAGACGGCTTGGGGTCTAGGTCAGCGCGCCCTCCGGGAGCGTGATCTCGAACCGCGCGCCGGGGCCGCGATGGATGGTGAGTTCGCCGCCGACCTGGGCGACCATCGAATGCACCAGACTCATGCCAAGGCCGCCGTCGGTGTCCGCAGCGGAGGTCGGTAGCCCTTGGCCCCAGTCAGAGATAATCAAAAGTCCGGTTGCTCCACGGCGCTCGAGAGACACAAGGATCTCGCCGGCCTGGCCCGGGGGATAGGCGTACTTCACCGCATTGGTCACCAATTCGCTGACGACCAGCCCCAGGGGGACGGCGTGCTCGACCGCCATGGTCGCTGCAGGCGCCTCGACACGGATCCGGACGGGATCCTCCTCGCGGAGCAGCGATTTTGACAGGTTCCCGCCAAGCTCCTTCAGATAGAGTCCGACATCGACCGCCTCTGTCCGATGGGATCGATAGAGGCTGCCGTGGAGGTCGGCGATCGAATGGACGCGGGCGACGGCCTTGCGCAGGGCTTCGGCCGTGGCAGGATCGGCGGTCCTGGCCTGCATGGCCAGCACGCTCGATACGATCGACAGGTTGTTCTTCACTCGGTGATTGAGCTCGTCGAACAGGGCCGCCTGGCGCTGTTGCTCCGTCTTCCGATCGGTGATGTCGATGAAAACCTGGGCCATGGTGTCAGGCGTGAGCCGGCTGATGCGGATCTCGTGCCAACGACCGCCCGGGGCGAAGTTCGCCTCGAAGGCCGCCGGCATGCCGGTGGACAGGACTCGGTTGCAAAGGGTCAGCCAGGCGGACCAGTCGCCCGGAACGTCGCTCATCTTGCCCAGGGGCTGCTCGGGGGCCATGCCCAGCATCTGACGCAGGGCCGGGTTCATCTCCACCACCGTGTAGTCGACGAGCCTCCCCGAGGGCCCCCGGATTGCCTGGCAGACGGCGAATCCCTCGCTGATCGTGCCAAAAAGCGTGTCGTAGTTCAGGTTGCGGAGCGCGAGTCGTTCGCGGCTCTGCTGCAGGCTCAGCACCAGCTCCCCCAGCCACTGACAGACCGCAACTGCGCTTGAGGCGAGCACGAAATAGAGAACGATGTTCAGCGGTCGCCTTGCGGCGTGCGAGGCCAATGTCGAGCCGAAGAGGCCATAGTTCGCGGCGAAGCACAGCAGCAAGGTCAGGGCGCCGGCTCGCCATCCGCCGACCAGAGACGCGGCGACAATCGTCGGGAAGTAAACCGCCGCCGGCACGAACTGGTGGTCGACCATGCCCAGAGCGACGCGAGCCAGCGCTGCGGCCACGGTGAGGCCTACGGCGAGGAGGATCTGCGATCCAATGTTCTCCACGCTCAGAAGGAGGTCGCGGGATGGCTTGAAGGTCTTCGTGCGCGCGCCCCTAGGTTCAAAGGAACGAGGGGACGCGAGGCCCGAGGCTCTCTGCTGCATCCTTGCCGCGTCGCGGACGAGGGATTCGAAGGAAATGGCCTCGCGCCACCTGATCCGTTTCAGGTGTGCAGCATGGCTCAGTTCCTCTGAGCGGTCTAGTTCCGGTAGGGGATCACCACCGGCAGCTGCTCGTAGCCCTTCACGAAGATGGAATGCGTCCGCTGCGGCTCTCCCGCCAGCTCGATGACCGGGAAGCGCTTCAGGATCTCTTCCCAGATGATGGTCAGCTGGAGCTCGGCCAGACGGTTGCCGACGCAGCGATGGATCCCGAAGCCGAACGACAGGTGTTGCCGCGGCCGCGCCCGGTCGATCCGGTAGGCGTCGGGATCCTCGATCACAGTGTCGTCTCGGTTGCCCGAGACGTACCACATGACGACCCGGTCGCCTTCCTTGATGGTCTTCCCCCCGAACTCGAAGTTGCGCAGAGCCGTGCGCCGCATATGCGCCAGCGGTGTCTGCCAGCGGATGGTCTCGGAGACCATCGAGGGGATCAGCGAGGGGTTCTCGCGGAGCTTGGCGTACTGGGCGGGGTACCGGTTCAGGGCGAAAACCGAGCCGGAGATTGTGTTTCGCGTCGTGTCATTGCCGCCGATGATCAAGAGTCCCAGGTTGCCGTGGTACTCGTGTTCGTCCATCTCGCGGGTGGCTTCGCCGTGGGCCAGCATCGAGACGAGATCGAACTTCGGCGGCTGGCTCGCGCGGTCACGCCACATCTCGTCAAAGACTTCGAAGCAAACATCCAGTTCGGCGCGCTTCTGTTCCCAACTCGTCACCGGGCCGAACCCCGGCGCGTTGGTCATCATGTCCGACCAGTAGGTCAGCCGACGGCGTTCCTCGAACGGGAAATCGAACAGGGTCGCCAGCGTCATGGCGGTCAATTCCATCGAGACCTTGTCGACCCAGTCGAAAGTCTCGCCGATCGGCAGGTCGTCCAGGATTATGCCGGCGCGCTCACGGATCAGCGGCTCCATCCGCAGCAGGTTCGCCGGAGCCACGACAGGGCTGACTGTCTTGCGTTGCACGTCATGTCGCGGCGGATCCATCGAGATGAAGCTGCTGCGCTGGGGACGGCGTTTCATCTCCTCTTCGGATTCGATGCTGGGCAGGGTGATGCCATCGGCCGAGGAGAACACCTCGTGGTTGGTGTCGATGGCCATGATGTCGTTGTAGCGGCTGACCGACCAGAAGGGGCCGTAGTCCTTGCTAGCTGCGCTGTAGTGGACCGGCGATTCCGCCCTCAGGCGCTCGAACATCGGCCAGTGCGCGTCGTTCTGGAACAGCTCCGGCTGGGCCGGGTTCAGCGATTCGACGGGTTCGGCGAAGATCTTCGCGCGAAGTTCCTGGCGGATGTCGATCGAGCCGTCGCTCATGAGCGCTTCCTCCTGGCGGGACTTGTTCGCCCGCTCGCGTCGAATACGAGCAACGGGAAGGCCGGCGCGCAAGCGATTTCGTCCAGAACGCCGTGCGCCGCGTCAGCAAGTCCGCGTGGACAAAGGGCCGCCCATATGGACGGCCCTCCTCGTGTGGGAGCGCGCCCGAGCTTACTGGCTGGGGGCGTTTGCCTGGGCGGCGGACTTCTCGGCCGTGGCTGCCGACTTGGTCGCGCCGGCGGCCTCGTTGGCGGCGGCGGCAGAAGCGTCAGCCGCCGAGGAGACGTCGCCGCTCGCCGCGGCGTTCATCGCGTTGTTCGCGCTAGACTGGGCGGCGGCGGCGTCGTTGGCCGCCGCTGAGGCGGCGCTTGCCGCATTGTCCGCCGCAGGCTTCTGGCAGGAGGCGACCGAAATGGCCGCGACCGCCGCAGCGGCGATGAGCAGCTTGTGGGTGAAAGCAGTCGACATAAAGCTGATCCCTTTGGTGGATGCGCAGATCACGCCGCGGTGAGGCGACGCCCGGGTCAACGTCGCACTCGCCCGCGGGTTGCGGCCAATCTCACTCGTTCGTGAATTCATTCAGAGCCGGATCCGTTTCCACGGAACAGACGCAAACCGTGAATCAGGCTCTACATTTTTGAATCCAGAGCAAATCATCCCTGTTCAGACGGCTCGGTTTGAACAGGGTTTGTTCTAGACGAACGAAGGCAGGGTCAGGGTTTGCGGAAGCGGAAGACGAACTGGTCCGTATGCCCGCGAATCGAGGGGTCGAACACCTTGAGTTCATGGGTGTCGGCGGGGTTGTGCAGGAAGTTGGCTTCCCCGTCGAACTTGAAGCCGGCCGCCTCCACCTCCGTGCGCGCGAAAGCGGGATCGATCCTGTGCAGGGCGTTGGCCGTGTCCGGGACCGGCGAGCCCGCCTTGGCGACATGGTCGATTATCACGAGCAGGCCGCCCGGCTTCAGTTGCGCGTACCAGGCCTTGTCGAGGGCCGGGACGTCGAGCTTGGCGGCCGGAAGATGAAGGTCGTGGTAGTTCTGGGCCGTGAACACCAGATCAACCTTCGGCACGGCCGCCATGGCGTCAGGTCCGACGCCGACGACAGTGACGTTCGAATAGGCCGGGTCGGCCGCAATCGCCGTGACGGCCTTGGCATATTGTGGGGGCGTCGAGGCGTAGACGTGGCCTGTCGGCCCCACCGCCTTGCTGAGAAGCCGCGTGAAGTAGCCGCCGCCCGGGATGATCTCCAGGACGGTCTCCCCAGGCCGGACCTTGGCGAAGGCGAGGGTTTCGTCGGGCTTGCGCGCCGCGTCGCGAGCCGTGTCGTCGGCCGGGCGGCCCGAGTCGGCGACCGCGGCCTTGATGTTGGCTTGTGCTCCGGCGCTCGATGTCAGGGCCAGAAGGGCCAGCGCCCCCGCGATGACGCCAAATCTACGAAGTTCCATGGGCCGTCCCTCCGTCTTTGTTGCGGACAGTCTAGGTCCGCTCAGCGGGACTTGTCCAATGCTGCGCCGAGGTTGAATCCGGTGGCCGGCGCCGATTTTCGTATCGGCGCCGGCCTGAGGTTTCAGCCGCCCATGATCGTCCGCAGGATGAAGTAGAGCCCGCCCGCCAAGGCAATCGCGGCGGGCAAGGTCATGACCCAGGCCGAGGCGATCGAGCGGATGGTGCTCCACTGCAGCCCCGACCCATTCGCCGCCATGGTCCCGGCGACGCCGCTGGAGAGGATGTGGGTGGTAGAGACCGGGAGGCCGTACACCTCGGCGAGGCTGATTGTCCCGGCGGCGACCAGTTCGGCCGCGGCGCCCTGGGCGTAGGTGAGGTGGGTCTTGCCGATCCGCTCGCCGACGGTGACGACGATCCGCTTCCAACCGACCATGGTCCCAAGACCCAGGGCGATCGCGACGGAGATCTTCACCCAGTTGGGGATAAAGCGGGTGCCCGCCTGGAGGCTCTTGCCGAAGGCGGCCACGGACTTGGCCTCGGCGGGGGTCAGCGCGCCCTTCTGCTTACCCACCAGACGAAGCGCGTCGCCCACCATGTACATCTCGTTGCGCACGTTGGGCACAGCGGCGGCTGGAATGCGCCGGATCGAGCCGTACGCCTTCACCTCGGCCTCGATGTCCGTCGAGAGCACGTTCATGGCGCTGAACACGGCCGGCGTGTTCACCTTGTGTGTGCGAAGGGCTGCCCCGACGATCTCGCGCGCCTTGGCGGGGGCGACCGGAGCGACGCCTGCCGAGTGAGCGGCGAACACCGGCCGTGCGGCGTCGATCGTCCTTTCGAAAGCCGGCATCGCGGAGGGCGGTAGCGCGCGGTTGAGGGCGTAGGCCGTCGGCGCCGCGCCGATCAGGATCAGCATGATCAGGCCCATGCCCTTCTGGCCGTCGTTGCCGCCATGGGCGAACGAGACCGACGTGCAGGTGAAGATCAGCAGGCCCCGGATCCACCAGGGAGGGGGCGCATCGGTCTTCGGCGCCTCATAGAGCGACTTGTTCCTGATGAGCACCTTCGCCACCAGGAGCAGCAGGGCCGAGGCGATGAAGCCGCAAAGGGGGCTGAAGAGCAGGGCCTGCCCGATCTTCGCCGCCTGTGACCAGTCGACGCCCGAGGTGGACTGGCCGGCTGGAGCCATGAGCTGGTTCGCAAGGCCGACCCCCATGATCGACCCGATCAGGGCGTGCGAGGAACTGTTGGGAATTCCCAGGGCCCAGGTGCCCAGGTTCCAGATGATCGCCGCGAGCAGCAGGGCGAAGATCATCGCATAGCCGGCGGTGCTGCCGACCTGCAGGATCAATTCGACTGGCAGAAGGGTGATGATCCCGTAGGCCACGGCCCCGCTGGAGACCATGACGCCCAGGAAGTTCCACGCTCCCGACCAGACCACCGCCACGACAGGCGGAAGGCTGTGGGTGTAGATTACCGTCGCCACGGCGTTGGCCGTGTCGTGGAACCCGTTCACGAATTCGAAGCCGAGAGCGATGAGCAGGGCGAGGCCGAGCAGGAAGAAAACGCCGATCTCGACGGTCTCGCCCGCACCCCGGATATCACCGACGATGTTCCAGGCGGCGAAACCGATCCCGCCGAGCAGGACCAGCAGGAACGCGATCTTGCCGGAGACGTGCGTCCCCTGATCGAGCTTCGGCCGAGGCGCGGCAGCGCCGGTTTCGAGTATCGCTTCAGTCATCGCGTCGAGCCCCCAAGCCGCGGTTCGCCTGCAGCCTACGCATCAAGTTCGAACGTTTGGTGACAGTCGCACTTGGAGCCCGGGACCAACCTGTGGCCGGCCGAAGAGCTCGCCCGCGCCTTCGCGGTCGATCGCGCGGGCGATCCTTTCGTAAGACGATCAATGTTTGAGGTAAACGACCCGGGCGGAACGCCCCGACTTCATCAGCAGGCCCAACGTCAAGCCGACGAAGGTGGCGACGCCCACGGCCGCCATCGGCTTGGCCTCGATCAGGTCCACTGTCTTGTCCAGGCCATCCTTCGCCTGGCGCGTGCGGAGGTCCAGCTGTTCGCGGGCCTGGTCACGGGCCTTCCCGAACAGTTTCTGCGCAGTCCCCTGGGCCTGACGCCATTTCCCCTTCAGCTGAGTCTCCGGATCGCCAGTCAGGCCGCCCCACGCGTCCTGGAGCCGGCCGACGCCCTCGTTCGCGGCGCCTTCGATGCGGTTTTCGTCCATTGCCCTCGATGGCCTCCTCGCTTGATACCGCGCCCCCGCGCCAGGCCCATGGCGAACAACGGAGGCCTCCGCGCCTCGTTCCCCGTCCACAGCCGGAACAGGGCGCCCCGCCGCGCCGTTCCGGCGGCGCTCACCTGTGCGGACAGACCCCCATGAAGGCCCTTATCGTCGTCACCAGCGCCGATCACCTGGACGAAGCTCATCCCACCGGCGTCTCGCTGGAGGAGTATGCCGTGCTCTTCACCGCCCTCTGTGAGGCCGGCATCGATCCCGAGGTCGCCTCCCCGCAGGGCGGCGCGGCGCCGATCGACCCCAGGACGGCCCCGGACGAGGCCGCTAAGGCTCGCTGGCGTCGCGCGCTGGACACTCTCGCCGACACCCGGCCCTTGGGCGGAGTCCGCGGCGACGACTGCCAGGCCCTCATCTTCCCGGGCGGACACGGGCTTCTGATCGACCTCGCCGCTGATGGCCGGGTGGCCGACCTCGCCACCGCCTTTGCCGCCTCGGGCAGGGTGATTGCCGCTCTCTGCCATGGGCCCGCGGCCCTGCTTGGCGCGAAGGGCCGGGATGGCGCTCCTCTCGTGGCTGGGCGCAAGCTCACGGCTTTCACCAACGGTGAGGAGACCCTGGGCGGACTGCAGACCGTTGTCCCTTTCCTGCTCGAGACTCGGCTTCGTGAGGCCGGCGCGCAGTTCGAGCACGCCCTGCTCCCCGGCGGCTCTCACGTCACGTGTGACGGCGATCTCCTCACCGGGCAGAACCCGGCTTCCGGCGACGCCCTGGCGCGCGTCCTGCTCAAGGAACTTGGGCAGAGGCAAAGAGTGGCTATGCAGGCGTGAGCGCCTGTCGCATCTAACTTGAGCGTTTGACGTTCAGCACCCGTCGCAACGCTTTGCCGGACCCGAATCGTTCGGACGGGCGGCGCGGTGCGATTGGAAGCGGGATGAAGGATTGACTGTCGAGGCCGCGCCTGAGGGGGCCTTCGCCATCGGGTGCGCCAGTTGCGGAGCGGTGCAGACCGCTCCACGCTCGGCGCCGCAGGGGGTTCTCCTGTCCTGCCGCGTTTGCGAGGCGCAGCTCGAGCGAACGACCGGCCGCAGCCTGGATGCGGCCCTGGCCTCCGCGGGCGCCACCTTCCTGCTGCTGATCCCTGCCAACCTCTATCCGCTGATGACCACCGCGGCGATGGGGTCCACGCGCACCAGCCATCTGGCTTCGACCGCCGCCGCCATGTGGCGGGACAACCGTCCCTGGGTGGGGATCTTCGTCTCGCTCTTCCTCATCGTCATTCCACTCGTCCGCTTCGGCGTCCTGAGCGTCGTGCTCGCAGAGGTGCGCTCGGGCCGCATCGCCCATCACACGGGTCACGCCTTCCGTTTGGATCAGGAGCTGGAGACGTGGGCGATGAGCGACGTCTTCCTGGTGGCCCTGATGGTCGCCTACGCCCGGCTGGCCGCCAGCATCTCCGTCCGCCTCGACATCGGCGCCTACTGCTTCATCGGCGCGGGAGTGATGACCCTGGTGACCCGGGCCCTCCTCGACCGGCGCGCCGTGTGGGAGGCGATCTCGCCATCGCCAGCGGTCGCCCCCGCGGGTCTCGCGGTCATCTGCAACGCCTGCGGCCTGGTCCATCCCGAGGCGATGAACGGCCATCACTGTCCCCGCTGCGGCAACACCATCCATTCCCGCCGCCCGGGCGCAGTGCGGCGCGCCGCGGCCCTGACCATTGCCGCCCTGCTGCTCTACATTCCGGCAAACCTTTTTCCGATCGCCACCCTGCCCATCGGCTTCACTTCGGCCCACTACACCGTGCTCGAAGGCGTGAAGGACCTCTTTCAGGCCAGGCTGTTCGGGCTCGCCATCATTATCTTCTGCGCCAGCTTCCTGATCCCGATGCTCAAGCTCGCCGGGATGAGCTGGTTCATCGCCTCCGTCGTGCGCCGGTCACGCCGTCGCCTCGTGCTGAAGACGCGCCTGTATCGGGCGATCGAAGAGATCGGCCGCTGGTCGATGATCGATCCCTTCGTCATCGGCGCATTCGTGCCGGTGATGCACTACAACAACTTCGTCTACGCGCGCGCCGAGCCCGCGGCCGCGGCTTTCAGCTTTGTGGTGGTCGGCACCATGCTCGCGGCCCGCTGCTTCGATCCACGGCTGATGTGGGACGCCGCGGAGGTCCGCCACGATGACTGAAACGCCCTCAACTCCTCCACGCCTGAGTGCGCGCGAGATCCGCAGCCGCTGGCCGGGGTTGGTGTGGGCCGTTCCGATCGCCGCCCTCCTCGTCGTGCTTTATCTCGCGATCAGCGCCATGACCCGCACCGGCGTGGATGTCGTGATCGTCTTTGGCAGCGGCGCCGGCGCCACCCCCGGCGACACCAAGGTGGTCTATCGCGGGGTTCAGGTCGGGCACGTCGTCAGCGTCGGCCTCGATAAGGACGGCCACAGTGTGGACGTCAGGGTGCGCATCGATCGTCGGCTGAAGCGAGAGCTCAATACCAGCACCGTGTTCTGGATCGAAGGCGCGACTTTCAGCCTGACCGATCTTTCCTCGATCAAGGCCGCCGTGGCGGGGGTCACGATCGACATGGCGTCCGGAAACGGCGGACAACCGCAGCGTCGCTTCGTCGGACTGGAGAGCCCGCCACCGATCTTGCCGGACGCGAAGGGCACGGCCTTCTGGCTCAAGACCGACAATCTCGGTCCCGTTCAGAAGGGGTCGAACATCATCTATCGCGGGATGCAGGTCGGTAAGGTGGCCGAGGTGGAGGTGCGTGGCGCCGAAGACCTGCGCGCCGAGCTGTTCGTCCTGCGGCCCTATGACCAGCTCGTGCGGCCAGGGTCCCTCTTCTGGTCGGAGTCTGCGCTGAAGATCTCCCTGTCCGGTGGCGGGGTGGGCGCCAGCTTCAACCCAGCCGCGGCCCTTGGCGCGGTCACCTTCGAGACGCCCGAGGAGTTCCGCGGCCAGCCCCCGGCGCCTGCCGGCGCGACTTTCGCCCTCTACGACAACCAGGCTCGCGCCTTCGGCGAGGGGGTGGGGCCCCAGGTGCTCTACACCATCGACTTCCCGCGGGCCGTCGGCGACGTCGCCGTGGGCGCGCCGGTCATGCTCGATGGCTTCCAGGTCGGAGCCGTGAAGGCCGTGGATATCCAGGTCAATCCGGACACGGGCCACATCGCGGCGCCGGTCACCATCTCCATCGAGCCGGTTCGCCTCCATCTTCAGGGCGTGTCTCCGCCGGCCGATGGGAACTGGCGGCCG
>DATHPX010000230.1:0-12506 GCA_035483335.1 Caulobacteraceae bacterium
ACGCTGGCGGGACGATCTGCGCGTTCTCCACCGAGGCGCCGTCGACCAGGCCGTCGAGGGCCTCGGCGAGTCCGTTGTCGAACCGTTGAACCGCCGCATGGCTGAAGAAGGCGGAAAGCGCGACGCCCCCCAGGATGATGACGGCAAGACTCCACGCGGTGGCGAGGAGGACCAGTCGCCAGACGAGGGAAGCGCGCAGGGGCGAACGGGCGCGCAAGGCGCCCCAGGGGGGCTTCACGCCCGGCGAGCCTCCCCATCAATAGAGACAAGGCGGTAGCCGAGGCCTCGCACCGTCTCGACCCGTTCAGGTCCGATCTTCTTGCGCAACCGTCCGACGAAGACCTCGATCGTATTCGAGTCCCGGTCGAAATCCTGGTCGTAGAGGTGCTCCACCAGCTCGGTGCGGCTGATAACGCGACCCTGGTGCATCATCAGGTAATGCAGCAGCCGGTATTCCAGCGACGTCAGGCGAAGGGGCTCGCCGGCCACCGTGGCGCGCGCCGCCCGTGGGTCCAGCCGGAGGTCGCCGCAACTCAGGCTGGGGGCGGAATGGCCCGCCGAGCGACGCAGCAGGGCTCGCAGGCGCGCGAGCAATTCTTCGGTGTGGAACGGTTTGGTGAGGTAGTCATCGGCGCCGGCGTCGAATCCGGCGACTTTCTCGCTCCACGCGCCGCGCGCGGTGAGGATCAGGACCGGGGTGGGGATCTGCGCTCTGCGCCAGCCCTCGAGCACCGCGGCGCCGTCGATCTTGGGCAAGCCGAGATCGAGGACGATCGCGTCGTAGGGCTCGGTCTCGCCCAGGAAAGAGGCCTCCTCGCCATCGCCGGCGTGGTCCACGGCGTAGCCGGCGTCGCCGAGCGCCCGCTTCAGCTGCCGTGAGAGGTCTGGGTCGTCTTCCACAAGCAGGATTCTCACGCATTCCCCCTATCGCTCGCCGATGACCGCGCCTGTGATGGCGTCCACCATGAAATCGATTCGCCGACCGTGAACGGTGATCCAACGGACCCTGTAGATGGGCCGGCCGCCATCGTATTCGATCCCTGCATCGAGCTGGCGCCCCGGCGCGCGGCGCTCGAGCCCCTCGATCACGTGGCCCAGCGGCGCGAAATGTCCATGTCGGACGCCGAACCGGGCCTCCTCCTGTTGCAGCCGCCAGTCTGCGCCCAGTGAGTTCGGCTGGCGCGCCCCGGGCGCGGGAGATCCGGGTGGATAGCCTCTCGGGTCATAGGGTCGCGGTCCAGACGCCGGATAGCCCGGCATCGTGGGCGCCGCGCCGCCACGGTAGGCGTAGCCGTAGGGACCTGCATAGCGCCCGCCGGAAACCGGCGGCGGCCCGCCAGGCCCGCCAGGTCCCCGCTCGTAGGGGGGGCGCCCACCCCCACCGAAACCGCCACCGCCACCATGGCCCTGGAAGCCGCCGCCGCCGCCATGACCCTCGAAGCCGCCCCCGCGGCCATGGCTCTGCGCCATGACCATTGCGGCAGGCGCCAGCGCCGCCGCGAGCGTCAAGAGGAGGGCTGCGATCCGGCTCACGCGGAAAACCTATACGCCCGGCCTGAACGCCATCTGAATATGGCGCTCAAGCTGCTGTGATTGCTATCGCTCCGTCTAGCGCCGGGCGCGGGGGGAATAGGGTCGATCCTGCCTCCAGGTTTCGGCAAAGCGTTCCAGGTCCGGATCCTCATCGTCCGGGAGGGTGACGACGAGGCGCGCCATGAGATCTCCCCGCCGTCCGCGGCTGTCGGAAAGCCCTCTGCCGCGCAGGCGCAGGGTGCTCCCGGAATTGGAGCCCTTCGGCACGGTGAGCGTGACGGGGCCATCGGGTGTGTCGACGTTGACCTTTCCGCCGAGGACCGCATCGGGAACCGAAACGGGGACGTCCATCACAAGGTTGTCGCCTTCCCGACGATAGACCGGATGGGGCCGGATCGTGAGTTCTATGAGGGCGTCTCCGGCTCCGGCGCGTCCCGGCGCGCCCTGGCCCCGCAGGCGAAGGACCTGTCCGTCATGCGCGCCCTTGGGGATGGTCACGTCCAGCGTTCGACCGTCGGAAAAGCTGATCCTGCGCTTGGCGCCCGCAATGGCCTCCTCGAGATCGATCTCGAGGGTGGCCCGGACGTCCGATCCTCGGGACGGGAAGCCGCCGCCCTGGAAGCCGCGCTGGCCGCCGCGGCCACCGAACATTTCGCCCAGGATGTCGTTTAGGTCGACGCCCTCGAAGTTCGCGGAGCGGAAGCCTCCCGCCCCTTCGCCGAACGGATTGGGGCCGTAGGCGCGCGCGGTCTCGCGACCATCGGCGTCGATCTCGCCCGCGTCGAACTTCCGCCGCTTCTCCTCATCGCCGAGAATGTCGAACGCGGCGCTGATGCGCTTGAACCGCTCCTCGGCGGCCTTGTCGCCCGGATTGGCGTCGGGATGGTGCTGCTTGGCGAGCTTGCGGAACGCTTTGCGGACTTCGTCTGCGCTCGCGCCGCGAGCCACCCCCAGTTCTGTATAGGGATCCTGCGCCAAGCCGCTGGTCCTCGTTGAATGTGACGTCTCAGCGCCGCCCCGGCGCCCAGGGATGAATTAAGGCTGCGCCGCCAGGGCGCAAGAGCCTCGTGTGGCAAAAAGGCCACATAGAATTGCGCCGGCCGCGTCAGCCGTCGCTACGATCGGCCAGCCAGTCCGGAGCGAGGAAGTCCACCGCGTCGTCAGGATCGTCCAGGCACATCTCGTTGATGGTCTGGCCGCGTACCGACACGCCGGCCCGATGGACGCTCTCCGGATCTCCCGTCACCAGAGGATGCCACGAGGGCAGGTCCTTGCCCTCGTACAGACGACGGTAGGCGCAGCTGCGCGGCATCCATGGAAGGCTGCGGATGTTTCCTGGCGTGAGCTTGATGCAGTCCGGCACAGTTCGATGGCGATCGGCATAGTCCGTGCAGCGACAGGTATGGGCGTCCAGCAGCCGGCAAGAGACGCGCGTCGGGGTCACCTCGCCGGTTTCGTCGTCCTCCAGCCGGATGACGCAGCACAGGCCGCAGCCGTCGCACAGGCTCTCCCACTCCGCGGGGCTCATCTCCGCGAGGGTCTTTCTCCGCCAAAAGGGCGTTTCGTCCATCAGGATGCTCTAGACCTCCGGCGTCGCGAAAAGATAGGGCCGGGGCGCGGACGCGAAAGTCCGTCGTCCGAAGTCAAAATGCCCGCACCGCTGATCGCCCTTCGCGCCGTTCGCCTCGCCGACGGGCCTCGCTGGTTGTTCGACGGCGTGGACATCGCCCTCGAGCCTCGCGAGCGCGCCTGTCTGGTCGGCCGCAACGGTGCGGGCAAATCCACCCTGTTGCGGATCCTCGCCGGCCTTTCGGCCCCGGACGACGGCGAGCGGACGCTGCAGGCGGGCGTCACTGTTTCCCTCGTGACCCAGGAACCGGAGATCGATGGCGAGACTCTTGGCGACTACGCCTCCGCCGGGGGCGCCGAACGGCACGAAGCGGAGGCTGCCCTGGAGGCCTTTGAGCTCGATCCGAAGAGGCCTCCGGTCGGACTCTCGGGCGGTGAGATGCGGCGGGCGGCGCTCGCCAGGGCGTTCGCCGAGCAGGCCGACGTGTTGCTGCTGGACGAGCCGACCAACCATCTCGACATCATCGCCATCGAGCAGCTCGAGGTGATGATCGCGCGGAGCCGCTCGGCGGTCCTGGTCGTCAGCCATGACCGCGCCTTTCTCGAGCGGATGACCCGACGCTGTTTCTGGCTCGAGGGCAGGGAGGTCCGTCGGCTCGACCGTGGCTTTGCGGCCTTCGACACCTGGGCTGAGGAGCGCATGGCCGCAGAAGCCGAGGCGGCGCGCCGGCTGGAGAAGTCGATTGCGCGCGAACAGCACTGGCTCGAACGTGGCGTCACCGCCCGCCGGGCGCGCAACGAGGGACGGCGGCGTCGGCTGCTGGCCCTGCGCGCGGCCAAGGCTGAGAACCTGAGACTGGCGCGCGGCGAGTTGGCCCTCACCGCTGGGTCGGCGTCGACGTCAGGCCGGCGCGTGGTCGAGGTGAAGGGACTGAGCAAGGGCTTTGGCGACCGCACGCTGATCCGAAACTTCTCCACGCGGATTCTGCGGGGCGACCGGGTCGCCATCGTGGGTCCGAACGGCGCGGGCAAGACGACCCTGGTTCGCCTGCTGCTTGGTGAGCTGGCGTCCGACTCCGGCTCGGTTCAACTCGGGGCGAACCTGCAGATCGTCTATGTCGATCAGGCCCGCGCCGACCTGACGGAGGGTATGACCCTGTGGTCGGCGCTCGCGCCCGGCGGAGGCGACCAGATCATGGTCCAGGGCCAGCCTCGCCACGTTTCCGCCTACGCCAAGGACTTCCTCTTCCGCGACGATCAATTGCGCCAGCCGGTCACGAGCCTCTCCGGGGGAGAACGCAACCGCCTGCTGATCGCCCGGGCGCTTGCGCGGCCGGCCAATGTGCTGGTGCTCGACGAACCGACCAACGACCTCGACATGGAGACCCTCGATCTGCTCGAGGACATGCTGGGCGACTTCGAGGGGACGCTAATCCTGGTCAGCCACGACCGGGACTTCATCGACCGCCTGGCGACCTCCACCATCGCCCTCAACGGACGGGGCGAGGCGGTGGAGACGCCCGGCGGCTGGCAGGACTTCCTCTCGCAGAACCCCGATTTTCTGGCGCCGCCTCCGATCGCTGTGACGTCGGCGCGTCCTGTCCAGCCGGCGCCGAAGCCCGCGAACGCCCCCGCCAAGCTCTCCTTCAAGGAGCAGCGCCGCCTGGCGGAAGCCGAGGCCCTGGTGGCCGCGCTTCCGCAGGAGATCGCCCGTTGGGAGCTGACCCTGGCCGATGCGGGCCTCTACGCGCGCGACCCCTCGGCTTTCGCCACCGCGACCGATGCGCTGGAGCAGGCGCGCGTCCGGCTGGCGGAGGCGGAAGAGACCTGGCTCGACCTGGAGGCGCGACGTGAGGCCCTGGCGGGCCGATAGCTAACCGCGCCATGGCGCCTTTGACCCGGCGTGGTATGGAGGCGCTTACGACGGCGCTTCGGAGGGTGGGATGCGGCGAGGCTTGATGATTGCGGCGCTGGCGAGCGCACTTGCGGGGGCGGCGGCGCCGGCCCTCGCCCAGATGGCCCCCTCGATCGCTGCGGCCCTGGCGGATCCGAATCGCCCGGCGAAGGACCAGACCCTCGACGCCTCTCGCCGCCCCGCGGAGATCATGGCCTTCATCGGCCTGCATTCTGGCCAGACGATCGTCGATGTCTGGCCCGGCGCCTATTGGGACCGGCTGTTCGCGGACGTGGTTGGGTCCAATGGCCAGGTGATTGCGTGGCTGCCGACCGAGGCGGCGAAGGCCGAGCATCTGGACATGCCCAAGGACGGAGACCATCCGTATCCGGAGCACCCCAACGTAGTCGCCTATGGCGGCCCGATCAACAACTTCACGGTTCCGAACCAGGTCGACGTGGTCTGGATCCGCCAGAACTATCACGACCTCTATGATCCCTTCATGGGGCCGGCCGACGTCGCCGGCTTCAACAAGGCGGTGTTCCGGGCGCTCAAGCCGGGAGGGACCTTCGTGGTCATCGATCATTCCGCGCCTGACGGCTCGGGGCTGGCGGACACCAACACCACCCACCGGATCGATGCGGCCGTGGTGAAAAAGGACATGGCCGCCGCCGGCTTCCAGTTCGTCGCCGAGAGCCCTGTGCTGAAAAACGCAGCCGACACGCGCGAGAAGCTGGTGTTCGATCCTTCGATCCGGGGTCGGACGGACCAGTTCATCTACGTCTTCCGCAAGCCCTGAGCGCCCGGATCGCGTCACCTTGCAGAGAACTGCGATTCGTAAGCTCAGCGTCGTCGCGTTCGTCCTGGCCGCGTCCGTGGCGGCCTGTTCTAGGGCGCCCGCGCCGAAGGCCGATGGGCTGACGCCGATCCGACTCCAGACCGACTGGCGGGCGGAGGCTGAGCAGGGCGGTTTCTACGAAGCGCTTGCGAACGGCGAATACGCCAAGCGGGGCCTGAAGGTCACGATCGTTCCCGGCGGGCCGGGGGTGAACGTGCCCCAGATGGTCGCCTCCGGCGCCGTTGACATGGGCATCGGCTCGAACAGCTTCATCGTGGAGAACCTCGCGGCCGAGCATGTCCCGGTCAAAGCGGTCGCCGCCTTCATGCAGAAGGACCCCCAGGTCCTGATCGCCCACCCGGACGTCGGCATCCATTCGCTGGCGGACATGAAGGGCCACCCGATCTTTATCTCGGACGCCTCGGTCACGGCCTTCTGGGTCTGGCTGAAGGCGAAGTACGGCTTCACCGACGATCAGATCCGCAAATACGCCTTCAGCAACGCGCCTTTCCTGGCCGACAAGCGCGTCGTGCAGGAGGGCTATGTCACCTCCGAGCCGTACACGATCGAGAAGGAAGGCCACCTCAAGCCAGCCGTGTTCCTGTTGGCCGACGAGGGGTATCCCGGCTATGCGGCCATGGTGCTCGCCCCCGATCGTCTGATCTCATCGGACCCGAAGGCCGTGCGCGCTTTTGTCGAGGCCAGCGCTGCGGGATGGAAGGCGTACCTGTCCGGCGATCCGGCGCCCGGCGACGCCCTGATCCTCAAGGACAATCACGAGATCACCGAGGATGTCCTCGCTCAGGCCCGCGAGAAGATGCGGACCTACGGCATCGTCGACTCCGGCGACGCCAAGACCCTGGGCGTCGGAGCCATGACGGACAAGCGGTGGGCCGACTTCTTCGCTGTCGCCTCGTCGATGGGCGTCTTTCCCAAGTCGCTGGACTACAAGGCGGCCTACGACCTGCAGTTCGTCGGTCCGGCGAAGAGCGGCGGATGAGGCGCCGGGCCCGCCCGTGACCACGGAGAGCGTCGCCGCCCTCGATCGGGTGGAAGTCGAATATCCTGGGCGCGGCCGTGCGCTTGGGCCCTTCGATCTCACCCTGGCGAGCGGCGAGGTCGTGGCCCTGGTGGGTCCCTCCGGCTGCGGCAAGTCCACCGCCCTTCGACTGCTCGCGGGACTCGAAGCCCCAACCCGCGGCGAGGTGCGGCGCGCGGCGCATCGGGGCGAGACGGCCGTCGTCTTTCAGTCGCCCACCCTCGCCCCATGGATGACCGCGCGGGCGAACGTCGCCCTTCCGCTCGAGTTGGCCGGGACCGCCCGCGCCGCTGCGCGCGCCCAGGCGGACGCCGCGCTCGCCCGGGTCGGCCTGGCGCAGGCCGCCTCGGCCCGCCCTGCCCAGCTTTCGGGCGGCATGGCGATGCGCGTGTCGCTGGCGCGGGCGCTGGTCACCCGCCCGCGCCTGCTTCTGCTCGACGAGCCGTTCGCCGCGCTTGACGAGATCACCCGCCGGGCCCTCGCCGATGACCTGCTGGCGATTTGGGCCGAGGCGCGGCCGGCGATCGTCTTCGTGACCCACAATGTCGAGGAGGCGGTCTACATGGCCGGCCGCGTCATCGTGATGACGGCGGGGCCGGGGCGCAGCGCCGGCGAGACCCCGATCGAGGCGCCCATGCCGCGGCCCGCCGCGTTCCGCACCTCGGCAGTGTTCCGCGAGGCGGCCGAGGCGATTTCCGGTCGCCTTGCCTCTGCAATGGCGCCCCGGTCATGAGCCGGGTGCTGGGGCTGGCCGCGCCCTTCGTGCTCGTCGCGGCGCTGCTCGGCGCCTGGGAAGCCGCATGTCGCCTCCTTGCAGTTCCCCAATACCTCGTGCCGACGCCCTCCGCCGTCGGTCTCGCCCTGGCCCAGAACGCGGGTCCCCTGGTGGTCTCGGCCGGACGGACCCTGGCCATGGCCATGGAGGCTCTGGCGGCCGCCGCGGTGTTCGCCGGCGTCCTGGCCCTTTGTGTCAGCATCAGCCGCACCCTCGATCGGGCGATCCGGCCCCTCGCTGTCGCCCTTCAGGTGACGCCTGTGGTGGCGATCGCGCCGCTCTTCGTGATCTGGGCCGGCGTCGATCATCCGGACCGGGCGATCGTGGCGCTGGCCGCCATCGTCGCCTTCTTCCCCATCTTCTCGGGCGCCGTCCGTGGCCTGGGCTCGCCCGATCCAGACCTGGAGCGCCTGTTCGACCTCTACGGGGCAAGCGCCATGCAGAAGCTCGTGCGGCTGCGCCTGCCCTCGGCGATTCCGTTCATCGTCGAGGGGGCTAAGGTGGCTTCAGGCCTTTCGATCATCGGCGCGGTCGTCGCCGAGTTCGTTGCAGGCTCCGGCGGCGCCCAAGGCCTCGCCTGGCGGATCCTCGAGGCTGGCAACCGGCTCGAGACGGCCAAGATGTTCGCGGCGATCCTAGCCCTCGCCCTCATGGCCGCGGCGGTCCATGTGCTCTTCCAGGCCCTGGAGAAACGGGCGCTCCTATGGTGGCGCGGTCGCTGAGTCCGAGAACAGACTCGCTAGATCTTCTGCGGTCGCTTTGGCGAACCGTCCTGGCTCCAGGTCCTGCGGCAGCGGAAGCCCGCCGATCCGCTCGCGATGCAGCCGCTCGACGTGATTGCCCGCGGCGGCGAACATGCGTCGCACCTGGTGATAACGGCCTTCGGTAATGATCAGCCGAACGCGGTTGGCTTCCAGCGGCTCCAGCTGGGCGGGGGCGAGCGGAGTGGTTTCTCCTTCGAGCACGAGCGTCCCGGAGGCGAACAGGGCCGCCTCATGTCCCTCCAGCGGGCGCGCAAGGTCGGCCAAATAGGCCTTGGGCACGTGGTTCTTCGGCGAGATGATCCGGTGCAGCAGCGCCCCATCGTCGGTGATCAGCAGCAGGCCAGTTGTATCGGCGTCCAACCGCCCGATGGTCGACAGAGGCGGCTCGCGACGGCGCCACCGCGAAGGCAGCAACTCGTAGACGCTGCGTCCAGCCTCCCTGTGGGAACAAACCACGCCAAGGGGCTTGTGAAGGATGAGGGTCAGGGGAGGCAGCGGATCGAGCGGCGCCCCGTCGATCCGCAGCCTCTGCGACAGGTCCGGCGTCAGGGGAACGTGTTCGGCCGAGTCGGTCAGGACACGGCCATCGAGCGTGGCGAGGCCGTCGCGCACGAGGGCGTTTGCCTCGCGGCGGGACCCGTAGCCGAGATTGGCGAGCAGGCGGTCGAGGCGGAGGCTGCGGGGGCGGCTCACAGCACCGCCTCCAGGACCTTGTAGCCGCCAGAGCGGTCAAGCGTGCGGACCTGCCGGAACGCCGACCCCAGAGGCGCCTCGTAGGGCAAGGCGACGTTCGCCACGAGCAGGCACCGACCGCCGCGCCTGAGCGCCCGCGCGGCCGCGGCGATGAAACCGGCCCCGAGATCGCGGTCCTCACGGCCTCCCGCATGGAACGGCGGGTTCGTGACCACGAAGTCGAGACCGGACAGCGCGGTCTGGCGGACATCGCCGTGGACGATCCGCGCACGCTCGTTGGTCACGTTTCGGCGCGCGGCCTCGACCGCCCGACGGTCGATGTCGATCGCAGTCAGCTCGGTCACGGCGGCATTGCGCAGGACCGCGAGGGAGAGGACGCCGAGACCGCAGCCCAGGTCGGCGCCACGGCCGGCGAGCGGGGGAAGGACGGCAAGCAGTTTGGACGTGCCTTCGTCCAGTTGGTCCCAGCTGAAGACGCCAGGCTGGGACCAGAGTTGCAGGGCTTCGACAAACTGCGGGGCGCCTGCCGCGATGGCCTCAGCGAGGCCGCTCGGCTTAGCGGGTCGACGGATCACGCAGATCCTGTGATGGCGCCGGCCGCTCTCCGCCGCGTCGCATCCGAAGCTGCGAAGCTCCTGACCCAGGCGCGAGCCGCCCCTCGTCTTGGGCGCCAGCGCGATGAGCTCGCCGTCGGGAGCCAGGGCGCGCAAGGCATGGGCCAGGGCGTAGCGCCGCTCCAGCACGCCCGGCGGGGCCGCCACGATCATCCGCGCGAGCGACCGGTCCTCCAGCGCCTCGATCGATGCGGCGCCCAGGACCAGGGGCGAGACCTGGATTGCGTCCGCGCCTGACGTCGCGAGTTCGAGCGGAGGCGCGCCGTAGACCGCCTCGGTCACCCCCGCTCCCGCGTGCGCAGGAACGAGACCTTGGGGAACCGTTCGGTGAGGTAGCCAATCTCCCATGCCGACTTGGCGAGGAAGACGGGCGCGGCGTCGATGTCCTCGGCAATGGCTGTGCGGTGCTTGCCGGCGAAGTCGTCGAGGTCCGCCTTGGCGCCGGAGAGCCAGCGCGCCTCGGCATAGGGCGAGGGCTCGAACACCACGTCCAGGGCGTATTCACCTGAAAGGCGGTCGGCCATCACCTCGAACTGCAGTTGCCCGACGGCGCCCACGATGAAGTCCGAGCCGATGGTCGGGCGGAAGAGCTGGGTGACCCCCTCCTCGGCGAGGCCTTCCAGCGCCTTCTTCAGGTGCTTGGCCTTGAGCGGGTCCTTGACCCGCACGCGCTGCAGGATCTCCGGGGCGAAGTTCGGCAGGCCGGCGAAGCGCAGGGTCCCGGTCTGGGAGAGGCTGTCGCCCACGCGCAGCACGCCGTGGTTGGGGATGCCGATCACGTCGCCGGCGAAGGCCTCTTCGGCCAATTCCCGATCGGAGGCGAAGAACAGGATCGGCGAGTTTACGCTCAGTTGCCGGCCGGTGTTCTCCACCTTCAGCTTCATCCCGCGCGTGAAGCGGCCGGACGTGAGGCGCATGAAGGCGATCCGGTCGCGGTGGTTGGGATCCATGTTGGCCTGGATCTTGAACACGAAGCCGCTGACTTCGTCGTCGCCGGGGGCAACGTGCGTTTCCCCCTCGCCGCGACGCGCCTCCACCATCTTCGGCGCCGGGGCGAAGGCGCCCAGGCCCTCGAGCAGCTCGTCAACGCCGAAATGGCGCAGGGCCGAACCGAACAGCACCGGGGTCATGTGGCCTTCGAGGAAGCTCTGCGGGTCGAAGGGCTTCGACGCCTCCTTCACCAGCATGCCGCCTTCCTCGACCTCCTCCTGCTCGGTCTCGTCCAGCACCGTGACCATGGCGTTGGACTTCAGCGGGATCGGCGCAACCCGCTCGGGAAGTCCGCCGGCGACCGGCCGCTGGAACGGCAGGAAGCGGTCGTGGCGCAGGTCCAGCATGCCCCTGAAGCGATTGCCCGACCCCGCCGGCCAGTACAGCGGCGCCGGATCCAGGGCGAGCTTGGTGGCGATCTCGTCCAGCAGGGCGAACGGGTCCTGCGCCTCGCGGTCCATCTTGTTGATGAAGGTGATGATCGGGATGTCCCGCAGCCGGCACACCTCGAACAGCTTCAGCGTCTGGGGCTCGATGCCGCGCGCCGCGTCCAGGACCATGATCGCCGCGTCGGCGGCGGTGAGGGTGCGGTAGGTGTCTTCGGAGAAGTCCTCGTGGCCCGGGGTGTCGAGCAGATTGAACATCAGCCCGGCGTGGTCGAAGGTCATGGCGCTGGCGCTGACGGAAATGCCGCGCTCTCGCTCGATCTTCATCCAGTCCGAGCGCGTGCGCCTCTGCTCGCCCCGGGCTCGCACAGCGCCGGCCGCGCGGATCGCCCCGCCGGCCAGCAGCAGGTTTTCCGTCAAGGTGGTCTTGCCGGCGTCGGGATGGCTGATGATGGCGAAGGTCCGCCGGCGTGCGGCCTCGGCGGCGGGAGAATTGCTCATCTGGGGCGCTTAGCGTGGGGGCGCGGATGGGGGAAGGGGCGCGGACGCCCTCCGACTGCGCCTCCTTAGTCCTCCTCGAGAGGTTCGGTAAGGAATCGACGGGCGTCGCCGTCCTCGATCTCCACGACCCAGATGTCGGGGTCACGCTGGCCGGCGCGTTCGGCATAGGCGTCGAGATCGCTCTCAACGGTGGAAGAGATCGGTTGCATCCAGATGCTCTCGCCGTCGCGCGACAGGGCCTGGGCGTACAGGCGCGCCTCGCGGCTCTTGGGGTCGAAGGTCTTGACCAGCACCGCACCCCCTCGCGCGTCGCCTTTGCGCACGATGGTGGCGTAGGCGCCCGCAAGCTGCGCCCGGCGCACCAGGGCGTAGACCCAGAGGTCGGTCGAAAGTCTCATGTCGACGCCGGCGCCAGCCAGACGCGGGCGACGGCGCCTTGCGGCGATGTCTCCAGCTGCAGTTCACCGCCATGGGCGGCGCAGAGCGCGCGAACGACGGGAAGCCCGATGCCGCCGCCCGAAGGGGCGTTCGGCCCTCTCCCGGTGTCATGGATCTCGATCCGGGCCAGACCCTCGTCTTCTTCCAGTTTGACGGTGATCACGCCCCCGGCGGCCGTCGCCTTCAGGGCGTTGTCCAGCAGGTTGAAGAGGATCTGGGTCGTCGGGCGGGCGGCCAGCCGGAGTGGCGAGCCCAGCCGGTCGTCGAGTTCGAGGCGCACCCCCTGCTGGAGGGCGCGGGGGCCGAGCGCCTCGACGACATCCCGCGCGGACTCCGAAAGAGAGATGAGGGCTTCGTCCGCCGTCGGCGCAGCCGCGGCCATGGCGTCGATGACCGCGATCGCGTGCAGGGCAGTCTGGCGGATCAGCCGGCCGTACTCGATGTAAGGCTCGGACAACGAGCCCAGGGCCTG
>DATHPX010000231.1:0-12035 GCA_035483335.1 Caulobacteraceae bacterium
GTTCCACGCGCAAGGGCGGTGCTCGACCGCGCGGCCCAGGCTTCCGGCTGGGGCTCGCCTCTGCCGCCCCGAACAGGGCGCGAGGTGATCGTGCAGAAGTCGTTCGACACCTACATCGCCGCGGTCGTCGAAGCCCAGGTGGCGGACGAGGGCGACGTTGTCCTACGCCGCATCACGGTCGTCGCCGACCCTGGCTACGTGGTCAATCCGGACGTCCTCGGCCAACAGATCGAGGGGGGCATGCTCTTTGGGCTGTCCGCGGCCCTGTTCCAGCAGATCACGCTGAAGGACGGGCGGGTTCAGCAGAACAACTTCAACGATTACCGGACCTTGCGGATCGACGAGACCCCGCCAGTCGACGTCATCATCACCCCGACCGACAACGCGCCCGGCGGAATCGGCGAAGCCGGCACGACCGCCGCCGCTCCGGCCCTGACCAACGCGATTTTCGCCGCCACGGGCGTGCGTCTGCGCGAGGTTCCCATCGACCGCAGCCTGTTGCGCCGGGGCGCGCGCCAGACTGAACAGACCTTCACGGCGCTCGCAGCGGCGGGGATCGCGGCCGCTGGAGCGCTGGGCGCGTTGGAGACGGATCGGGGGGCTGCGTCGTGAGGGCCCTGTGGTTCGTCGCGGCGCTCGCGATCGCAGGCTTCGTCTTCGCGGGCGTGGTCCTGCTCTGGCCGGCTCCTCCCCTGCCCACGGTCAGGGCGGCGCCGGCGAGCGTGGAGCAGATCGCCCAGGGCCGTTACGTCGCCACGGCGTCGGACTGCATCGCCTGCCACACGGTCCCCGGCGGGCGGCCCTTCGCGGGAGGCCGCGCCTTCCGCCTGCCATTTGGGACGATCTTCTCTCCCAACATCACGCCGGACATCCAGCATGGGATCGGGGGCTGGACGGACGCGCAGTTCATTCGGGCGGTCAAGGCGGGCGTCGGGCCGCACGGGGAGGAACTGTACCCGGCCTTCCCCTACACGTCCTATCACCGGATGAGCGACGACGACGCCCTGGCGGTGAAGGCGTATCTGTTCTCCCTGGCGCCGGCCTCGACGCCCAACCAGTCGAACTCGCTGTCGTTTCCCTTCGACAAACGTCCGCTGATGCGGTTCTGGAAGCTGCTGTTCATGCCGCGTCACGGCTTCGTGGCGGATCCCCGTCAGTCGCCGCAATGGAACCGCGGCGCCTACCTCGTGACGGCCGAGGCCCACTGCGGCGAGTGCCACACGCCACGGAACCTCATGTACGGGCTGGACAACAGCCACGCTCTCGCCGGGGCCACGATCCAGGGCTGGACCGCATGGAACATCACCTCCGACCCGCATCACGGCCTGGGCGGGCGTAGCCCCGAGGCGGTCGCCGCTTACCTTCGCTATGGCTACGCGCCGGGCATCGGGTCTGCGGCCGGGCCGATGAAGGAGGCGATCGACGATAGCCTCAGCCAGCTCAGCACCGCCGATCTTCAGGCCATCGCCCTCTACCTCGCGTCCGTCCGGCCGCAGGCCGGCGGTCCGCTCGAAGGGGCGACGCCGAAATACGTTACGGCCTCGTCCCCGGCCTGGGCTAGCGCCGGCGACCCCCACGCCAACTTGCTCGGCAAGCGGGTCTTCGAAGGCGCCTGCGCCGGCTGCCACGCCTGGAACGGCCAGGGCCAGGATACGCCGCTCGCGGATCTGGCAGGCCTCCCATCGGTGAACCAGCCCGGAGGCGTCAACGTCATCCAGACCGTTCTGCACGGCAATTCGGTGAGCGCGCCGCAGGGCCGGGCGGCGATGCCAGCCTTCGGCGCCGGCTACTCCGACGCCGAGATCGCCGCGGTCGCCAACTATGTCGTCGGGCGTTTCGGCGGCCAGACCGGCTCCGCGCGCCCGCGCGACGTGACCAAGGCCCGACTGCAATAAACCGGACACGCCTCCCCTCCGGCGTCGCGAACGGCTAAACCATGGGAATGCGCACCGACACGCCCCAACCCGTCCGCCTGGCGGACTATCGCCCGCCAGCCTTCCTGATCGACGAGGTCCATCTGGACTTCGACCTGTCCGCCAACGCCACGCGAGTGAAGGCGCGCCTGTCGGTGCGACGCAACGGCGACCACAACGAACCCCTGTGGCTCGATGGAGAGCGCCTCAAGCCGATCTCCGTGGCGGTCGATGGCGAGCGGCTTGGCCCCAACGCCCACAGCATCGACGACGAGGGCCTCACCATCCCGGACGTTCCCGACGCCTTCGTGCTCGAGACGGAAGTCGAGATCGATCCTGAGGCCAACAAGGCTCTCGACGGCCTCTACATGTCGGGCGGACGCTTTTGCACGCAGTGCGAGGCCGAGGGCTTCCGCAAGATCACCTTCTGGCCCGACCGGCCCGACGTGCTGTCGCGCTTCACCGTCCGGATCGAATCCGACACCGTCTTCCAGCACCTGCTCTCCAACGGGAACCTGATCGAAAGCGGCTCGACCCATGACGGGCGTCACTTCGCCGTCTGGAACGATCCCTTCCCCAAGCCCTGCTATCTGTTCGCCCTGGTGGCGGGCGAACTGGACGTCCTTGAGGACCGGTTCGTCACCGTGAGCGGGCGCGAGGTGACGCTGCGGATCTTCGTCGATCCCGGCATGGCGCCCAGGGCTGCCTACGCGATGGACAGCCTCAAGCGCGCGATGCGGTGGGACGAGACCGCCTTTGGCCGCGAGTACGACCTCGACCTCTTCATGATCGTCGCAGTGCGCGACTTCAACTTCGGGGCTATGGAGAACAAGGGCCTCAACATCTTCAACTCCTCGCTTCTGCTTGCGGACCCGGCGACCGCGACGGACCTGGACTACGAGCGTATCGAAGGCGTTGTCGCCCACGAATACTTCCACAACTGGACAGGAAATCGGATCACGTGCCGTGACTGGTTTCAGCTGTGCCTCAAGGAAGGTCTCACGGTATTCCGCGACCAATCCTTCTCCGCCGACCAGCGCGGGCACGCTGTTCAGCGGATCAAGGACGTGCGAATGCTGCGCGCGCGCCAGTTCGCCGAGGACGCCTCGCCGATCGCCCACCCCGTGCGTCCCTCACAGTACCTGAAGATCGACAACTTCTACACCGCAACTATTTATGAAAAGGGTTCCGAACTCATCCGGATGTTGAAGACGATCCTGGGCGAGACCGACTTTCGTCGGGCGATGGACCTGTATTTCGAGCGTTGGGATGGTCACGCGACGACGGTCGAAGCCTTCGTTCAGTGCTTCGCCGACGCCTCGGGGCGCGATCTCTCCCGGTTCTTCGCCTGGTACGAGCAAGCCGGCACCCCGCAGCTTCATATCCGCGCCGTCTACGACGCGGCCCGCCAGGCTCTCGACGTGAGCCTGGCGCAGGAAACTGAACCCACGCCCGGCCAGCCGCAAAAGCAGGCGCTTCCGATCCCGATCGCCCTTGGCCTACTCGACGGTGAGGGCGCTGAAATCCGCCCAACCGAGGTCATCCTGCTCGATGAGAACCGGCGGACCGTTCGGCTGGAGGGTGTCCCCGAGCGCCCCGTGATCTCGGCCCTCCGCGGGTTTTCAGCTCCCGTCGGCCTGCGCATGGATGCGCCCGTGAAGGACGCCTACATCCTGATGGCCGCCGACACCGACCTGTTTAACCGTTGGGAGGCCGGCCAGGCCCTCGCCCGCGCTCTGATCCTCGGCCGCTGCGCAGGACGTCCGGACGAGGTCGGCGAGGAACGCTTCGCGGACGCCCTTGGTCGCGGTCTGTCCGATCCGTCGGCGGATCCGGCCTTCAAGGCCCTGCAGCTGGCCCTTCCCTCCGAGTCCGACCTCGCGGTGATCTCCTCGCCCGCCGATCCCGCCGCGATCCACGACGCCCGCGAGGCTCTGCGCGCGCGCATCGCAGGCCACCTGGCCGATCCTCTCCGGTATCTCCACGGCGCGCTGCAGGACGCCGGCGAATTCTCCGCCAGCGCCGAGGCTGCCGGTCGCCGCGCCCTTCGCAACGCCGCGCTGGCGATGCTGACCGCCAGCGGTCATCAGATCGACCGCGACCGGGCCAAGGGGCACTTCGAAGCGGCCGCCAACATGACCGACGCGATCGGCGGCTTGGCGTCTTTGATCGCGCTTGGCGGCGCGGAGGCCGACACTGCGCTGGAGACCTTCTACGCCCGTTGGCGCGACGAACCCCTGGTGGTGGACAAATGGTTCACCGTGCAGGCCCTCGATCCGGCGGACGGCGCTCTGGGCCGCGTGCTTGGCCTCACCGCCCACCCGGCCTTCGATGCGCGCAACCCAAACCGTCTGCGCAGCCTGGTGGGCGCTTTCGCCAGCGGAAACCCGGCGCGTTTCCATGACTCCAGCGGCGCGGGCTACCGCTTCCTCGCCGACCAGATCCTGGCCGTCGATACGTTCAATCCGATGACCGCCTCGCGCCTGATCGAACCGCTCACGAGCTGGCGCCGCTTCATCCCGCGCCTTGGCGAGCAGATGCGTGCGCAGCTGGAACGGATCGCCGGCGTCGAGGGGCTGTCGAAAAACGTGCGGGAACTCGTCGGCAAAGCCCTGGCCTGAAGAAAAAAGGCTTCGCCGTCGCGATTCACTTCAATTTCCTGTTACAGACGGTCAAGCGATCGCTAAATTTTGAAGATCGGACCGCTGCACACTTTGGGGGACCCACAAGGAGACTGTTCATGACAGCGGCATCGGGCCGCGCCTATAGCGGCTTGTTCCGCGGCGCATTTAAGACGAACTTTAGGCCGCTCCCCTTAGGACGGGGAAGAGCAGCGTAGAGTTCACATGACCAATCTGATCGCGCTCACCGATCCCGGTGCGGCGGCGCTGGCCCTCGGCCTGCAGGTCCTGGGCCTTCCCGTCGATGTGGCTGAGATCCTGCACCAGTCCGGCAAGAGCCGGCTGGACGCCATCGATCTCGTCCGCTTCGCCCGCACCCAGCCGATCAAGGCCAGGCTCGTCGAGAGCAACATCGCGCGTCTGACGAACACGCCGCTGCCTGCCCTCGTGCGGATGCGAGATGGCTCATGGCTGGTCGCCGGCCGCATCGCCGACGGCAAGATCCTGATCCAGAACCCATTCGAGCGCGCGCCGCGTCTGTTGCCTCTCGAGGAGTTCGGGCCGCTCTGGGACGGCACGGTGCTGCTCATGGCCCGGCGCGCCAGCCTGACCGATCCTTACCAGCGGTTTGGCGTCGCCTGGTTCATCGCCGCCATCCAGAAGTACAGGCAGCCGCTGACCGAAGTTCTGATCGGCTCTTTCTTCGTACAGATCTTCGCCCTTCTGACGCCGCTGTTCTTCCAGGTGATCATAGACAAGGTCTTCGTGCAGCGAGGGCTGTCGACCCTGGAGGTGCTCTCGATAGGCATGATCGGCCTTGGTGTCTTCGAAGTCGTGCTGGGCGGGATCCGCGCCTACCTCCTCGCCCATACGTCCAATCGGATCGACGTCGAACTCGGGGCGCGCCTGTTCAAGCACCTCTTCGCCCTGCCGCTGTCCTATTTCCAGGCCCGGCGCGTGGGCGACACCATTGCTCGCGTCCGTGAGCTGGACAACATCCGTCAGTTCCTGACCTCGTCCGCCCTGACCCTCGCGATCGATCTCCTGTTCTCGGTCATCTTCCTCGCGGTTCTGCTGCTCTACAGCCCGACCCTGACCCTCGTCGTCGCCGGCGCCCTCCCCCTCTACGTGCTGCTGAGCCTCGGCCTCACCCCGGCCTTCCGTCGGCGGCTGGACGAGCGCTTCCGCCGCGGATCGGAGAACCAGTCCTTCCTCGTCGAGGCCGTCTCGGGCGTCGAGACGGTCAAGTCGATGGCGGTCGAGCCGGTGATGCAGCGCCGGTGGGAGGAGCAGCTTGCCGCCTATGTGAAATCGGCCTTCGGGGTGGTGACGCTGAACACCTTCGGCAGCCAGACCGCCGCCATCATCAACAAGGTCACCGTGGTGCTGATCCTCTTCATCGGGGCGCGCCTGGTGATCGACGACCAGCTCACCGTGGGGGAACTGGTTGCATTCAACATGATCGCGTCCCAGCTCGCCGCCCCTGTGCTTCGGATCGCCCAGCTGTGGCAGGACTTCCAGCAGGTGCGGATCTCGATCGACCGCACAGGCGACATCCTCAACACCACACCCGAACCGGGCGCCTCGACCGCCGTGCGACTTCCCTCGATCACCGGGCGCGTCTCGATCCAGCACGTCACCTTCCGCTACCGCCTCGATGGCCCGGTCGTGGTTCAGGACGTTTCCCTCGAGATCCCCGCGGGACAGGTCGTAGGCATGGTCGGATCGTCCGGCTCCGGCAAGAGCACGCTCGGCAAGCTGATCCAGCGCCTCTACATCCCTGAGACCGGCCGGATCGCGATCGACGGCAACGACCTGAGCCTCGCGGACCCCTCGTGGCTGCGCCGCCAGATCGGCGTCGTCCTGCAGGAGAACATCCTGTTCAACCAGACGGTGCGCGACAACATCGCCCTCTCCGACGAGTCGATGTCGATGGAGCGCGTGATCGAGGCGGCGGAACTCGCCGGCGCGCACGAATTCATCACCGGCCTTCCGGAGGGGTACAACTCCATCATCGGCGAGCGTGGCGCATCGCTGTCGGGCGGCCAGCGCCAGCGGATCGCCATCGCCCGCGCCCTCGTGGCCAATCCCCGGATCCTGATCTTCGATGAGGCGACCTCCGCCCTCGACTACGAGAGCGAGGCGGCGATCCAGGCCAACATGCGCCGCATCTGTGCAGGTCGGACGGTCATTCTGATCGCCCACCGTCTGTCGACCCTGCGCATCGCCGACCGCATCGTCACGATCGAGAAGGGGCAGATCGTCGAGGACGGAAACCACCAGTCGCTGCTGCGGGCAGGGGGCCGCTATGCGCGGCTGTGGAGCCTGCAGACGGCTGACTTCTCTCCCGTGCACGCGGTGGTATGACCATGAGTTTTTCGCAATCCGTCGAGCGGGCGCTCGCTGTGTTCGAGCCGCGCGACGAGCGTGAGTTCCTCCCCGCGGCGCTCGAGGTGGTGGAGACGCCCGCCTCCCCCACCCTGCGTCTGTTCGCCTTTCTGATTGTCGGCTTCTTCGCAATCGCGGTCGCCTGGGCCTTCATCGGCCAGATCGACGTCCACGCCACCGCCCAGGGCCGCATCCTGCCGGCGGGCGACGTAAAGACCATCCAGTCGCTCAATTCGGGGATCGTGAGCGCCATCAACGTGCAGGACGGTGACCATGTCCGGCGGGGACAGGTGCTGCTTGCGCTGGATCCGACGGACACGGCGGCCGACCAGGGCAAGGCCGGTCGAGATCTGGTGCAGTCCCAGCTCGACGTGGCGCGGTTGATGGTTCTGAAGGCAAGCTTCGCCGGCGGGTCGAGCGAGTTCATAGCGCCTGTAGGCGCCCCGCCGGATCTCGTCGCCGAGGCCCGGGCCGCCCTGCACGCTCAGGCCAGCGAGGAGGGCGCCAAGATGGGCGAGCTCTCCCAGCAGATCGCCCAGAAGTCCGCGGAGGTGGCCGAGGTGGCCGCCCAGGCGCAGAAGATCCAGTCGACACTGCCCATGCTCGAGCAGAAGCAGGGGATGAACCAGCAGCTGGTCGCCCGTGGCTTCGGCACGACCTTCGCCTATCTCGACTCCCAGCAGGCCGTGACCGACGCGAAGAACGACCTCGCCATCACCAGCCGTCGTGCTGAAGAAGCGCGAGCCGAGCGCGCATCCCTCCAGCACCAGCGGGACGAGGCGCGCTCAACCTACGAGACCCAGATCCTCGCGGACCTCACGAAGGCGCAGGAGCAGGAGAACGAACTCTCGGCCGAATTCGTGAAGGCGCGGAACAAGTCGGCCCAGACCGAGCTCCGATCCCCGGTCGACGGCAGGGTGGAGCAGTTGGCCGTCCACACCGCGAACGGCGTGGTCATGCCGGCCCAGCGCCTGATGATCGTGGTTCCCGACACCCGCGACCTGACGGTCGAGGCGCGCCTCGCCAATCGCGACATCGGCTTCGTGCGGCCGGGACAGAGGGTGAAGGTCAAGGTGGAGACATTCAACTTCACCCGCTACGGCATGATCGAGGGACGCGTGCTGAGCGTCAGTCCCGACGTGGTCGACGCCGACACGACGCCCGGAAGCGGAAGCGCAGCGGGAGCCGGGGCCGCGAGTTCCGCGAGGCCTGGCGGTTCTCCCGCCTACATCGCCCGGATCTCCCTGGGTGCGACGAGCATGATGGTGGACGGCGCGCGCCGACCCCTGCAACCTGGAATGAGCGTCACCGCAGAGATTCGCACCGGCGGTCGCTCCATTGCCGATTACCTGCTCTCGCCCCTAGCCAGGAAGACCCAGGACAGCCTTCATGAGCGTTAACCTCCGGAGGGGCGCGGCCGCTGCGCCCCTCATCCTGGCCTGGACCCTTTCGGCGGCGCCGGCGGGCGCGACGACCCTGCTGGACGCCATCCGCATGGCCTACCAGACCAACCCGACCTTGCGCGCGCAGAGGGCGGAGCTGGCCGCGGTTGGCGAGGGCTACGTCCAGGCGCGGTCGAACCTGGGGCCACAGGTCAATGTCGACGGACAGGGCGGCTATTCGATCGCCCGCGTCCAGCAGGCCGAAGGCGCCTTTACCCCCGCCACAGACACGACCTTCCGCGGCGCCACGGGGACCGCGGACCTGTCGGTCGTCCAGCCGATCTACAGTTTCGGAGCCAACAAGGCCAAGGTGCGGGGAGCGAAGGACGACGTCCTGTCTGGCCGGGAAGACCTGCGCCAGGCTGAGAGCGACACGATCCAGAAGGTCATTCAGGCCTATGTCGACGTGCGACGCGACCGGCAGGTCATGGCCATCCTGCGCGACGAGGTCGACCATCTGAACCGGGAGTTCGAAGAGACCAAGGCGAAGGGCCAGTTGGGCCAGCTGACCCGGACCGACACTGCGGAGGCCGAGGCGCACCTCCTGGCCGCACAGGCCCAGCTGCAGTCGGCCCGCGGGCGCCTCACCGCCAGCAACGCCGAGTACCTCGCTGTGGTGGGCGAAAATCCGGGCGAGCTGGCGCCTGAGCCTGAGCTGCCGGGAGTGCCTGCCACGATCGACGAGGCGCTGGCGGCGGCCGAACAGAACAATCCCCGCATCCGCTCGGCGATCAACGCCGAGCAGGCGGCGCGCGAGCAGGTGAACGCGGCCAAGGCGGCCTACGGACCTTCTATAGGCGTGCGCGTCGATGCGGGGATCCAGCCCGTCCTGCCCTACATCCCGGGGCTCTATGATCGGAACGTGACCGTCGCGGCGGTGGTGAGCCAGCCGATCTTCACGTCGGGACTGCGCGGCTCGAAGGTGCGCGAGGCCGCCGACCGCGACAGCGAGGCAATGATCCAGGTCGACGCCACGCGCCGCTCCGCGGTGCAGTCGGTCGCCCAGGCCTGGGGCGCCTGGACCACCGCCCGCGACGCCGCCGCCCTGACCGAACGCCAGGTGGCTGCCGAGTCTGTCGCCGTGGAAGGCAATGAGGTGGAGGAGCGCGTCGGCCGGCGCAGCATCTTCGAGCTGGTCAATATCGAACTCGACTTCGCCAACGCCCGTGTCCAGCTGCTGGACAGCCGGCGCGACGAATATGCGGCGCGCGCCTCTCTCCTCGCCGCCATGGGCGTTCTGGAGGCGCGTTTCCTGACGCCGAGCGTGACCCTCTATGACCCCGCAGCCGCCCTGAAGAAGGCCCAGAACGGCAGCGGCGTGCCCTGGGACGGTGCGATTGAGGCCATCGACGTGGGTCCCCAGGCCAGGCCGCCTGCCTTGAACCCGCCCATCGCCCCGCTGCCCCGTCCAATCCTGGACGATCCTACGTCAGACAGGCCCGCAGGCGGCGCCTGATCCGTCCCTCAGGCGACCGGGGCGGGCTCGTGGGACGGGCGCGGGCGGGGAGCCTTGCGGGGACGGATGCCGACTCCCTTGAACCCGCCTGAGGTCAGGATCCCGACGTCCGCGATCAGGAACGGGATGGACCATTTCGAAGGCGCCGCGATGTAGCGGGGGACCCACACCGGGTCGTACTTGTCCTTGTACCGGCGCACGCCGCGGAAGTTGTAGATCTCCTCCCCGCGTTCGAAGAGTAGCCGGCCGACCCGCGACAGGATCGGGGCCAGGGGCCGTTGCTCCAGTCCCGCCAGCGGCGCCATCCCGAACTCAAAGGCGACATAGCCCTGTTCACGGCCCCACTTGAGGAGCTCGACAAACAGGAAATCCATCACGTCCTTGGGCGCCTCGTCGGCGTAGCGCATCAGATCGATTGAGAAGGCGGTCCGCTGGGCGGTGATCCACAGGGTGGCGAAGGCCACCGGACGCGTCCCCATCCGGACGATGGCGATCGGGAATTGCCAGACGTACGGCGCCGCGAACCCGCCCATGGTGAAGGTCTTCTCGCTGCCGGCGTGGTGGGAGAGCCATTGGTCGGAAATCCGCCGAAGCTCTGGCTCGAGGAATCGGGCTTCGACGCCCGATAGCACCTCGAAAGAGCCGCCCTCCTCGCCCGTCTTGCGCCAGCTGCGGCGCAGATTTCCCCTTTTCCGTCCCTCGAGTGAGAAGCTGTCCAGGGGGACAGCGGCCGTCTCGCCGACCTTCTGGATGGTGAAGCCTAGCTCGACGATGTCCGGCAGATCCTCCGGACCTAGACCGTAGATGCCAGGTCGCGCGGCGTGCGCGTCCGCGAGTTCGCGGAACCGCCAGAGCAGCTCGAGCCGCTCCTCGCGCTTGCCGATCGGCGAGCCTAGGGCGATCCATGAGCGACCGCGCACGCCGAACATCAGGAAGCTGTCTCCGGTCTCGGAGAACAGGAAGCGCTTGTCTCCGCGAAGGGCGAGGTTCGCGTGGGGCTCCGCGCATTCGGCCTTGGCCAGGATGGCGTTCACGCGCGCATATTCGGGGTCGGTCTCGCCGACGACCGGCGGGGTCGCCGGCGTCGCCAAAAGCCGCCACACGCCCACGCCCAGAAGCAGGATCGCAGCGGCGACTGTCGAGCGGATCGCCCGTTCCGCGTCGTGGTCGCTCATCACCTTGAGCACCGAGAGGTTGGTGTAGTCGAGGTTCTGGAACGACCACCATCCGGCGAGGGCCGCGCCAGCCATCGCCGCCGCCGCGGAGAGGAGCCAGCCGGGCGAGATCTCCATCCGGGTCAGGCGCGCGCGGCGAGGGAAGGCGTCGTGCATCGGCGCGATAAGCAGGAATGAGACCACGAGAGCCGTGGCCTCCTCCCAGTCGAACCCCTTGCAAAGGGCCAGTATGGCCGCGGTCGGCAGGCACGCGACCGTTGCCGCCCAGGCTGCATCGAGCCGGCGAGAGAGGCCAAAGGCGAGGAGGATCAGGAGGATCCCCACGATGCTCGATAGGAAGTGACTGATCTCGATCAGCAGGATCGGCGCATGTTCCGCGAGCCACATGAAGCGGCTGGGGTCCGACGGTGTCGCACCGGAGGCCAAAAGCATCACGCCCATGGCCGCGGTCAGCAAGGCAAGTCCGCTGGGTGCGGCCGACACCATCGCCGGTCGCATGTCACGCAGCCAGGCCATGCGGCTCCTTCTCGATCCGATAAAGAAACGCAGGCGGCCCGAACGGCGGTCCGTCGGGCTCACTATACGCCGTTTTGTATCCAACGCGCTAACAGGCCCGCTGTCGCGGATTGAACCTTCATCCGCAATCCGGCTCTCTCCGCCTGCCCCAAAACCGGCGGTCAGAAGGCTGGGCGCCCGCTTGGACCGCAGCCCCCTGGTCGCTAGAGTGCGCTCATCAAGCATCTGGGTTGCGGAGGTAGCGATGGCCGACTTTGGCGGGACCGAACTTGAGGCTTTTCGCGCCGAGGTCCGCGAGTGGCTGGCGCAGAACTATCCGGCGGAGCTCCGCGACCCAAATGCGAAAACCGATCCGGAAGCGATCTGGGCCGGTCGCGCCTTTGAAGGGAGCGACGATCCGCAAGTCGTCTGGATGCGGCGCGTAGCGAGCCGTGGCTGGACCACGCCGAGCTGGCCGGAAGCCTATGGCGGCGGTGGCCTCTCCGCGGCGCAGGCGAAGGTGCTGGACCAGGAGCTGGCGGCCG
>DATHPX010000232.1:0-2879 GCA_035483335.1 Caulobacteraceae bacterium
CGCGGGTTCATTATCGTCGTTCAGGAAAGTTCCCGAGCCTATGACGCTACTGCGCGGACGCGCAACGCCAAAAGCGGACAGGTCCGGTCACGGTTGCATTCGAGCAGTCCGGGTTTGGGGGCGTCATGCTGTTGAACTCTCGGATCTCACGCATCTTGATCGTTCTAGACCAAAGCTAACAAGAGGAACCGACCAATGGCCAATCAAAGCGAGCCCAGGTCCAATCCCGACACTCTGACAAAGGGGGTCGTGCCGTACATCCAGGTCGAGGGAGCCGTCGCGGCCATCGACTTCTACAAGCGCGCTTTCGGGGCCCGGGAGATCTCGCGCGCGGCGAACGACGACGGCTCGAAGATCATCAACTGCCAGCTCGAGATCAACGGCGGCCTGCTCATGGTCATGGACGCCATGCCCGAGCATGGTTTCCCGCTTCAGCCGAGCCACAGCTACACCATGCAGCTTCTGGTTCCGGACGGACAGGCCTGGTTCGACCGGGCGGTCGAAGCGGGTTGCAAGGTCACCTCGCCGTTCCAGAAGATGTTCTGGGGGGACCTGTGGGGCTCGGTGATGGATCCCTTCGGCATCCGCTGGGGCGTCGACCAGCCGGCGAACGGCTGACGACGCCGGGCGAGCCTCAGGCCGCCAGACGGCGGACGCTGACGTGGCCCTCGGCGCGGACTTCGTAGACGGCGGGATCCTCGCGGAACAGGGCCTCGATCTGGCGCCGCATGGGGGCTTCGGCGGCGTACGACGCCCGAAGCTCTCTTGCGCGCGTCAGCACGTGAGGCGGGGCGGCATCCTCGGGGATGCGCAGCAGGCGGGGGACCGCAGGCGCGCCCACGCCCCGCTGCCGGGCGGTATGGAACGAGAGTGCGGCCGACAGGGCGAGCGAGAGGAAAACGGGCCCTGCCCACACGAGCAGGGAGCGATCGGTGAGCCAGGCCCCGACAGCGCCGGCAAGGCCGAGCGCGACGTGCCAGCGGTGGGCCCGCCAGGCCTCTCTGGAGCTGAGCTCGGCGCCTTCCCGCCTCTGGGGCTTCCAACCGCTGTCGCGTCCGACCAGCACGTCGAACACGCTGACCGCCTGCATCACCATTGTGACCGGCGTAATCAGGACTGAACCGAGGGTCTCCAGCGTCACTCCGGCGATCAGACGCCCCGCGCCCCCAAAGCCCTTGCGTCGTTCGGGCGAGCTAAGGGCGAGGGTCAGAGCCAGGAGCTTAGGGATGGCCAGCAGCGCCATGGTCAGGCCGAACGCCCAGGCGACATGCGTCGCCTCAGTTGATCCGCGCGCGAAGTGCTCCCGCGACCAGACGACGGCCCCGCAGAGGAGCAGGATCAGCCAGAGAGGAGACACCAGGTAGGCGGAGATCCCGAGCAGCAGGTGCAGCCGGCTCACCCAGTGCAGGCCGGCGGTCTTGAGGAGGCGCGCATGCTGCAGGTTGCCCTGGCACCAGCGCCGGTCGCGTACGGCCGTGTCCAGCAGGGTCGGCGGAGATTCCTCGTAACTGCCGCCCAGATCGGCCGCGGTCCGCACGGTCCAGCCGCGTCTGCGCAGGAGCGCGGCTTCGATGAAGTCGTGGCTCATGATGTGGCCGCCCCAGGGGCGCCGGCCCTCCAGGTGGGGCAGTCCGGCGCTCTCGGCGAAAGCGGCCACGCGGATGATCGCGTTATGACCCCAGTAGTTGCCCTCCTCGCCCGACCACCACTGTTGGCCCGCCGCAAAGACCGGGCCGTAGAGCCGCGAGGCGAATTGCTGCAGCCGGGCGAAGGGCGTCCGGGCGTTCACGATGGTGGGCACGCTCTGGACGAGCCCCGCCTTCGGATCGCCCTCGATCTGGGCGGTGAGGGCGAGGATCGTCTCGGCCGTCATCAGGCTGTCGGCGTCGAGCACCAGCATGAAGTCATAAGCGGCGCCGAACCGTTCGACCCACTCGCCGATATTTCCCGCCTTGCGATCGACGTTCTCGGCGCGCCGGCGGTAGTGGATCTGACGGCCGCCGTTCAGCCGCGCCCGAAGGCGCAGGAAGGCCACCCCCTCGGCGCGGGCGATCGCCGCCTCGCGCGTGTCGCTGAGCACGAAGATGTCGTAGCGATCGGACGCCTCTGCGCGGACGAGGTCCTCCCACATCGCCTGCACGCCGGAGAAGATCAGGCCCGGATCCTCATTGTATGCCGGCAGGAGGATGGCCGTCCGGCCGTTCGCGGCGACCGCCGCCGTGGACGCCTGTGTGCGCCACCTCGCCAGGACAACCGCGAAGCCGGCCAGCGCGCTGGTAAAGCCGAAGCCGACCCACACGCTGAGCAGGACCGACAGCGCGACCGTCACGGCCTCGAGCCCCGTCAGACCCTTCAACCCCAAGGCCGACAGCACGAGCGCGCCGACCAACGCCCCAAACGCCAGCGCGCCAAGCAGTACGGCGGCGCGGCGGATGCGCCTGCTGTCCCTCGGTCGGGCGACCGTCGTCGGAGCGCGACCGAGATCCTGCTTCGGCATGGCCGCCGGGGCCGGACCAGGCAGGAATTCCAAAGGTGGGAAAGTTTCTTCACGGGACCGAGTCGGCCTGTCGGCGCCGGCCGGCGACGGCCGCAGGGACTCGGCCGACGGAACCGCGGCGATGGCCCGCCGGCCCAGCCTCAGGGGATTGGGCGCGACTTCGGACACTGCGAAGCTGCTTACGAGATTCGGCAATTGGCGGCCCTGGGTGATTACGCGCGCATCGGCGCCCGCGTCGGCGAAGCTGTCATACACGCGTCATCACACCTTACCTCGCCAGCCCGGCGAAAGCAGGGCGCGGCCGTGTCGGGAATGAACATCGGGCTCGGTCGTTCCAACGGCGCTTTTCAAACTGACGTCGCAACTGACATATCGCATCAGG
>DATHPX010000233.1:0-9081 GCA_035483335.1 Caulobacteraceae bacterium
GCGCCTCGAAGTTGGCGGGGTCCATCAGGAAGCCGAAGGGCGTCTCGAAGATGTCCGCCACCTCGTCGGGATTAGCCACGAGAGTGAATCCCGGAGAGATAAAACCCACGACAGGGGTCACGTGAAAGCCGGTCCCCGTGCGGTACGGCGTCGAAAGCCCGGCGAGGGTGACGAACTCCGGCTCCAGGCCAATCTCCTCGTGCGCCTCCCGCAGGGCCGTCTCCCACGGCGTCTCTCCCGGGTCGCAGCGGCCGCCGGGCAGCGCCACCTGACCGGTGTGGCGGCGCAGAGTGTCGGCGCGGCGCGTGAGGATAACCGAGTACCCATCGGGACGGTCGACCAGGCCCACCAGCACGGCGGCGGGCGTCAGGGTGGCCGGCGGGTCGCTGAGCTTGCCCGGATCGAGGTCGAAGTCGGATCGCGACGGCGCCTCTTCCCTGGAGACCTCCAGGGGATCGAGGTGGCGAGTGATCCAGCTCTTGAGATCGGCCGGCGGGACGGGTGCGTTCACGCCCCCTCCGCCTCGTCCGGCGGCCCGATCGGAAACCACACCCCGCCGGACTGCACGGCCATCATCGGGCCTTCGGGAAAGGCCCGCTCCACGGCCAGGTCCGCCAGCTCGTAGAAGACCGGCCGGGCGATGAGCGCCTCGAGCCCCCGGCGGACGTGGAGATAAGGACGCGGTTCGCCGTCATCCCCCGGCGTATCGACACGGATCGCGTTGTCGGCCCCGGCGTCGACCACGTCGCCGACATTGGTGAGGAAACGCAGCACCGGGCGACCCTCGTCGTCCCGGGCCTCGTCGACGCGGATGGCGATGAAGGGGGCGTCTTCGACCTGGATGCGCAGTTTCTCCGCCGGGGTGACCAGGTGGAAACCGTCCGGGTCCTTGCGCAGCACGGTGGAGAACAGGCGCACGAGGCCTTCGCGCCCGATCGGCGTGCCCTCGTGGAACCAGAGGCCGTCGCGACGGATGACGATGTCGATGTCGCCGCAGTGTTCCGGATTCCACAGGTGTACCGGAGGAATGCCGCGCCCGGGCCCGGCCGCCGCAGCGACCACGCCTTCCAGTCCCACCACCCGTTCCGCCTGACTCATCGCGCTAGGAGGTAGGCTTGTCCGGCGCCCGGCTCAAGCTTCCGCGAACCGTCAGTCGAGCGGAACCACCGGTCCTGCGAGTCCGGCGTCGCCACCAGGGACAAGCGCCTTGACCATCACCCGGGCCTGATCGACCGGCCCCGGCAGACGCACGGCGCGCACGGGGCCCGAGGAAAAGCCGAGCGGGCCGAAGAAGGGCGCGTCCCCCACCAGGAGCACATAGGGCCATCCGGCGCGGGCGGCGGCCTCGCACGCGTGCGTCACCAGGTCAGCCCCGACGCCCTGACGCCGACAGCTGTCATCCACGGCGATCGGGCCCAGCAGCAGGCCGGGCCTACCCGCCACAGCGATCCGCCACAGGCGCACGCACCCCACCGCGACTCCATCGCGCCAGGCGACGAAGCTGACGCCCCGGTCCAGGCGGCTTCTCTCACGCAACCGCTCCACGGCCTTGACGAAACGGCCAGGCCCGAAGGCGCGCGCGACCAGGCCCTCCGTCGCCGCTGCGTCGGCAGGTGTCTCCGGGGCGTAGACCTCGTCGGGAAGGGGGGCGGGGACGGACATTGGGGGCGCGCGCGATAGGGCCTATGACGGCGCGCGTCAACGCCGTCGCGCCGGCAGTGGCGCGTTGCGTGTCGGTTCGGGGGACGGTACCCGGATGCCGATGAGCGAAGCGGCGAGCGTCGCGCCCTCGGCACGCGCCCTGCTGCGCGAGGGCGACTATGTGAGGTTCTGGGCCTCGCGGTGGATGGGCAGCCTCGGCTCCGCGATCCAAAGCGTGACTATGGGCTGGCAGATCTACGCCATCTCGCGCCAGACCCTGAGCGTGGGAGCCTCGGCTCTCAACGTCAGCCTGATCGGCCTGATCACCTTCGCGCCCATGTTCCTGCTGGCCCTGATCGCCGGCGAGTCCGCCGACCGCCACGACCGGCGCAATGTCCTGCTGCTCTGCTATGCCGGAGAAACGACCGGCGTTGTCGCCCTCGTGGTTGCATCCTTCACCGGCCACGCATCTGTGCCCCTGTTGCTGGCCATCGCCTTCCTGTTCGGGACCTCGCGGGCCTTTTTCTCGCCGGCCATGGCCGCGCTCGTCCCGATGCTCGTACCCCGTCCCCTGCTAGCGCGCGCGATTGCCTGGAACTCCCTGGCTTCGCAGTCGGCCTCGATCCTGGGGCCGGCGCTCGGCGGTCTGCTCGTGGCGATCTCGCCGGGCGCCGCCTACGCCACGACGCTCGTTCTCTACGTCGCCGCCGCCCTGTGCCTGGCGAACATCCGCGGCGTCACGCGCCCCCAGGCGCAACCTGGCTCCCGGCTCGACCTCGTCAAGGCGGGCCTCGCCTATATCTGGGGCCAGAAGATTGTCTTCGGCGCGATCTCCCTCGACCTCGCGGCCGTCATTCTCGGCGGGGCGAGAGCGCTGCTGCCGGCCTTCGCCAGGGACGTTCTTCACGCCGGCTCGCAGGGCTTCGGCATCCTGCGCGCGGCGCCAGCCGTGGGAGCCACCTTCGTCGGGCTCTATCTCGCCGCAAATCCGATCCGCCGGCGCGCCGGAGCGATCATGCTCACCGGGGTCGCGGTCTACGGGGCGGCCACTGTCGTCTTCGGCGCCTCGCGCCTGCTCTGGCTCTCCGCGGGAGCCATGGTGGTCCTTGGAGGAGCCGACATGCTGAGCGTCTTCGTGCGCCAGACCCTGGTCCAGGTGATGACGCCCGACGCCATGCGAGGCCGGGTGGCCGCCTTCTCCAGCCTCTTCGTGAGCGCATCCAACGAGTTGGGAGAGTTCGAGAGCGGCCTGGTCGCGCGCTTCCTGGGGCCGGTCCTGGCCACAGTGGTGGGAGGGATCGGGGCGGTGGCCGTCACGGGAATATGGGCCGTCCTGTTTCCAGGCTTGCGCAGGGCGGACCGCCTCGAATAATCACCCCTCAAACACTTGTATGACTTGAAGGGAAGGATGCGCCCATGGGAGTGCTCGACGGCAAGGTGGTTCTGGTCACCGGCGGCGGCAACGGAATCGGGCGCGAGTGCGCCCTGATCGCCGCCAGGGAAGGCGCCAAAGTGGTCGTCAACGACCTCGGCGGCGGCCTCTCGGGCGGAGATGAAGGTTCGGCCGGGCCGGCCGAGGTGGTGGCCCAGGAAATCCGCGCCGCGGGCGGCCAGGCCGTCTCCAACTCCGAGTCCGTGACTTCGATGAAGTCGGTCCAGGGCATGGTCGAGCAGGCGCTCGACACCTTCGGCGGCCTGCACGCCGTGATCAATCCGGCGGGCATCCTGCGCGACGGCATGTTCCACAAGATGAGCGACGCGGACTGGGACAGGGTCATCGAGGTGCACCTGCGCGGCACGTTCAATGTCTGCCGGGCCACGATCGAACACTTCCGCAACCAGGAGGACGGGGCCTACATGCTCTTCACCTCCACCTCCGGCATCATCGGCAACATCGGCCAGACTAACTATGGCGCGGCCAAGATGGGCATCGCCGGCCTCTCGCGGATCATCGCCATGGAAGGCGCCAGCAAGAACGTGCGCTGCAACTGCATTGCGCCGGTTGCCTGGACGCGCATGACCCAGTCGGTCCCGGTGAAGGACGAGGCCCAGGCTGCGCGCCGGGCGCAGATGGCCGCCAGCATCCGGGCCGACCAGCCCGCCCGCTTCTCGGTCGCCCTCGTCTCCGAGCGCGCCAAGGCGGTCACCGGCCAGATCTTCGGCGTGAGCGGCGAGAACATCATCCTCTACTCGCAACCGCGCCCGCTGCAGACCGAGAGCAAGGCCGAAGGCTGGACGGTGGAGACCATCCTTTCCGAAGCCATGCCGGCGATGCAGGAGAAGTTCTACCCGCTCGGCCGGCTCCCGCTGCCGGCGGACGCGAAGCCCGCCGCGCAGCCCGCCGCCTGATGGCCGGCCGGCTCGAGGGCCGCGGCGCGGTGGTCACCGGCGCGGCCAGCGGCATCGGGCGGGCCAGCGCGCGCCGTTTTGCCGCCGAGGGGGCGCGCGTGCTCTGCTTCGACCGCGCCGATGCGATCGAGGAGACGGTCTCGCTGATCAAGGGCGAGGGCGGGTCGGCGATCGCGGTCCGGGGCGACGCGGGCGAGGAGTCCGACGTCAAGGCCGCGATCGAACGCGCGCACGCCGAATTCGGCCGCCTCGACGCAGTGTTCGCCAACGCCGGCGTGAGCGGCGGCATGCGGACGATGGAGGATCTGGACGGCGCCTTCTGGCAGGACCTCCTGCGTATCAACCTGATCGGCCCGTTCATGGCCATAAAGCACGCCAGCGCGATCATGCGGGCCGCCGGGAAGGGTTCGATCATCTGCACCGCCTCGGTGGCGGGGCTGCGGTCGGGCGCCGGCGGCATCCCGTACAGCGCCAGCAAGGCGGGGGTGATCAATCTCGTGCAGACCAGCGCCAATGTGCTCTACGGCACGGGCGTGCGGGTGAACGCCATCTGCCCGGGCCTGATCGAGACCGGCATGACCGCCCCGATCTACCGCATGGCGCGCGAGCGGGGGACGGACGATCGGATCGGCCAGCTCAACCCGCTCAAGCGGGGCGGAGAGCCCGACGAGATTGCCGGCGCCGCCCTCTTCCTCGCTTCCGACGACTCCTCCTACGTCAACGGCCAGGCGATCGTCGTCGACGGCGGTCTTTCCTCCTCGCACCCCGTGGGCTCGCGCCGCGGATGAGCGAGACTGAAGTTCCGCCCATCATCTCACTCGCCGCGCGGGTGAAGCAGCTAGCGGCCGAACGGGGCGAACGCCCGGCCGTCACCGACCAGCACCGGACTGTGACCTGGGGCGAGCTGCACCGGCGCACCAACCGGCTCGCCCGCGGCCTGGAGGCGGTGGGGGTGAAGCAGGGAGACCTCGTCACCGTCGGCTTGGCCAACAGCGTCGATTTCGTGGAGGCGTGCTACGCCCTGTGGAAGGTGGGGGCGACGCCCCAGCCGATCTCCTGGCGCCTGCCCGCGGCCGAGGCCGAGGCGGTGATGGAGCTCGCCGAGACACCCATCCTCATCGCCGGCGACACCATCGCCAGCGATCGGCCGCGCTACGACGTCCCGGCGCTGCTGGCGCTCAGCGAGGACGACAGCGACTTCGAGGATCGCACCGCGCCGATCTGGAAGGCGCCCACCTCCGGCGGCTCCACCGGCCGGCCCAAGCTGATCCTCTCTGGCGGTCCCGGGGTGTTCAATCCCGCCCTGCCCGGTGGCTACCGGTCGACCAGCGAAGACATCATGATCCAGCCGGGGCCGCTCTATCACAACGGTCCTTTCACCTCCTCGTTCGGGGGGCTGAACCAGGGCGCGCATGTGATCGTCATGCCCAGGTTCGACGCCGAGCAGACCCTGCAGCTCATCGACCGCCACAAGGCGAGCTGGATCTACACCGTCCCGACGATGATGAGCCGGATCTGGCGCCTGCCGGATGAGGCGAAGGCGAAGTACGACGTCTCCTCGCTGAAGACGCTCTGGCACCTCGCCGCCCCCTGCCCGCCCTGGCTCAAGGAAGCCTTCATCAACTGGCTGGGCCCGGACGTGATCATGGAGCTCTATGCCGGCACCGAGGCCCAGGCAGTGACCATCATCACCGGCGCCGAGTGGCTCGAGCACCGCGGCTCGGTGGGCAAGGTGACGGTCGGCGAGATGAAGGCCTTCGACGCCGATGGAGATCCCCTGCCGCCTGGAGAGACCGGCGAGATCTTCATGCGCCGGCCCGAGGGCGCGCCGCCGTCCTATTCCTATCGCGGCGCAAGCGCGCGCACGCTGCCCGGCGGCTGGGAGTCGCTTGGCGACATCGGCTGGTTCGACGAGGACGGCTACCTCTATCTCGCCGACCGCCGCACCGACATGATCCTGGTGGGCGGATCCAATGTCTATCCCGCGGAGATCGAAGCGGCCCTGGACGAGCATCCCCTGGTGCAGTCGAGCGCCGTGATCGGCCTGCCGCACGAGGAGATGGGCAATACGATCCACGCCATAGTCCAGCCGAGGCCGGGCCTCACCGAGGAATCCCTGCGCGAGCATCTCGCTGGCCGGCTGGTCACCTACAAGCAGCCACGCACCTACGAATTCGTCAGCGAGAACATCCGCGACGACGCAGGCAAGGTCCGCCGCACGCAGCTGAGAGACGAGCGGATCGCAAGCCCGAAGGCGTGAGCGGCACAGCCGTCCTGGCGGCCGACAGGCGGGAATTGGCGGCGGGGTGGGGGAGACAAGGCTGAGCTCCGCCCATCGCCCCAGTTCTCAAAAACAACTCTAAGCTCTTTCTTCACGAACCTTCCTAAGCGTGGCGTATCAACTGGCGCAGCAGGCTGGAGTTTCAAATTAGTGGTTTGATTTCACGATGTTTTAACTGAACGAGATTGCACAAACGCTGACGCCATTTATTCTTGAAGAGAATGATAAACGTCGCCCTCTGTATAGGGCTCCAGCACGACCCCTGGCTGGTGGCCCTCGCCGTGCTGGTCTGCTGCGTGGGCGCGTTCGCCATCATGCAGATGTTCGGTCGCGCCCAGGCGACCGATGGCATTCACCGAGCGGGATGGATCTTCCTCACATCGGTTGGCTCGGGGGCGACCATCTGGTGCACGCATTTCATCGCGATGCTTGCCTACAAGGCTAGGGCGCCGGTTCATCTCGACCCTGTCCTGACAATCCTGTCCCTGATCGTCGCCATTGCTGGGACTGGCCTCGGATTCGCTGTCGCAGCGGAGCGACGAGACATGTTCCGCTCGATCCTCGGCGGCGCCGTCGTCGGCTTGGCGATTGCGATCATGCACTTCACAGGCATGGCGGCCTATCGTGTCGACGGAATGGTCGAGTGGCGAGCGCCCTACGTCGTGGCGGCCGTACTCTGCGCGGTCGTCTTCGCCGGCGCGGCCATCGCCGCCCTCAACCGCAAGAAGGCGAGCCGCTACAACGTCCCCGTCGCCACCGCCCTACTGGTCACCGCCATCGCCACCCTCCACTTCGTGGCCATGACCGCGCTGCGGATCATTCCGTTGCGATTGAGCGACTCATCGCTGGACGCCGCGGCGGAGCAGGCCCTGGGCCTGTCGACCGCCCTCGTGGGCCTCATCGTGATCGCGGCGGGCGTGGCGGCGGCGTTCATTGACCGGTCGACCCGGTCCGAGGCCATGAAGCGCCTGCACCATATGGCGATGAACGACGTCTTGACCGGCCTGCCCAACCGGGCCGCCTTTCAGGAGGCCCTATTCAACGAGCTTGCGGCCGCGCGCGCAGATCAGGCCAAGCTGGCGATCGTGGTCATCGACCTCAAGCGCTTCAAAGAGGTCAACGACGTTCACGGACACAAGGCCGGCGACGACGTCCTCGTCGAGCTCGCCCAGCGGATGCGCCTGGAGATGGGCGCGGAAGACATGGTCGCCCGCCTGGGCGGCGACGAGTTCGTGGTCATGCTGCGCTTTCAAGAGCGGGCCCGACTGGTCGATATCGTCCCGCGCCTCCAGTACGCGCTCGAGGCTCCTCTCCGACTGGGCTCGTTCAACGCCCGCGTGGGCGCCAGCATCGGCGTCGCCGTCTACCCAGACGACGCTTCCGACGCCGACACGCTCGCCAACAATGCCGATCTCGCGATGTACCGCGCCAAGAGCGGGGGCTCGGTTGCGCCGTGCTTCTACGACGCCGGTCTCGACGAACTGATCCGGGAGCGTCGCGAACTCGCCAAGGACTTGCGCGCCGCGATCGAGACCGGCGCCTTGGATGTCCACTATCAGGTACAGACTTCCGTCACGACCGGGGCTGCGACGGGATACGAGGCGCTGGTGCGCTGGACCCATCCCACCCAAGGGCCGATTCCTCCTGCGGAATTCATTCCGCTTGCCGAGGAGCACGGCCTGATCCTGGCGCTCGGGGAGTGGGTGCTGCGCCGCGCCTGTTCCGACGCCGCCGCCTGGGATCCTCAGTCGAAGGTGGCCGTCAACGTGTCGCCCGTGCAGTTGAATCATCCTGAGCTTGCGCACCGCTTCCACGAAATCCTGCTCGAGACCGGGCTGCCGCCGCGTCGCCTCGAAATCGAGCTGACGGAGACCGCGATCATCGCGAACCGCGATCAGTCGCTGCATGTGCTGCGCCAGATCAAGGCCCTGGGCGTCGGCGTCGCGCTCGACGACTTCGGCACCGGGTATTCCTCGCTGGAAACCCTGAGGGCCTTCCCTTTCGACAAGATCAAGCTGGACCGGCTGTTCGTTTCCGAACTGGACCACAGCCCACAGGCGGTTGCCATCGTCCGTGCGGTGCTGGCCCTGGGTAAGAGCCTGGCGATCCCGATCCTGGCGGAGGGCATCGAGACCGAAACCCAGCTGCAGATCCTCAAGCGCGAGGGCTGCGACGAAGTCCAGGGTTTCCTGCTCGGCCGCCCCCGTCCCCTCGCGCCGGCTGCTAGGCCGCAGCTCGCGGAGGCCCGCTCGGCCTAGAGCCCTTCAGATGGGGCCGTCTGAAGGGGCATGATCTGCAGTGCGCCTCAAAGCGTAGAGCCTGATTTTGCGTGCAAACGCATCACGCGCTGGTCTAGGCGACACGGACATGCAGAGGTTCGTCGTGATTTCCGGCTGCTCGGGCGGTGGCAAGTCGACCCTGCTCGCCGAGCTGGCCCGGCGGGGGTACGCCACCGTGGAGGAGCCAGGGCGGCGCATCGTCCGTGAAGAGCTGGCGAACGGCGGCGCCGCACTTCCCTGGGTGGACGCGCTCGCATTCCTGCGCCGGGCCGCGCAGATGGCGCTGGCCGATCTGGAAGGCGAGACCGGGTCCGACGGGTGGGTGTTCTTCGACCGCGGCCTGGTCGACGCCGCCTCCGCCCTGGAGCACCTGACCGGCGAGCCCGCTCTCGCGCGGACGGAAGCCGGGCGGCGCTATCACCGGCATGTCTTCCTCACCCCGCCGTGGCCTGAGATCTACGAGACCGACGCGGAGAGACGGCACGACCTGGAGTCGGCGCTTCCCGAATACGATCGCCTGCTGCGCGACTA
>DATHPX010000234.1:0-5721 GCA_035483335.1 Caulobacteraceae bacterium
ACGCCGGACTGCAGGAGCTTCTGGTGGGTCCGCACCGTGTCGCTCAGCAGCAGATCGCGCGTGCCGGTGGTCAGGATGGTCGGCGGCAAGTCGTGGAGATCGCCTAGAAGCGGCGAGATCATCGGATCGGCCATGGCGTGACCCTTGGCGTAGAAACGCGCCGCCGCGTCGCAGAACCCGTGGGGCGAGACCAGGACATTGTCGACCAGCGCGTTCGTCTGGTGGGAATCCCCATGTCCGGTCTCGTCCGCCATCGCCGTGCCGACCGCCAGGGCGCCGGGCAGCGGCAGTCGCGCCTGTTTTGCGCGCAGCATCGTCTCCAGGGTGAGCGCGCCGCCGGCGGAACTGCCGAACACGCCGATGTCCTTGGGGTTGGTCGTCCGAAGGGCCGCTCTGTACACGGTCACCGCGTCGTCCAGAGCCGCCGGAAAATAGGCCGCAGGCGGCATGCGGTAGTCGACGGAAATGACCGGCATGCGGCTGACGCCCGCCATCAGCACCGCCTCGGGCAAGGCGGCCTCGTGCGGATTGAGAACGTAGCAGCCGCCGTGCAGATGGATGAGCAGGCGGTGGGCGTTGCGCGCCGGGATACTCTGTGGCGTGACCCGGTAGACCTTCACGCCGTCGATCACACTCTGCTCGATCCTGACGTGCAGGCGTCTGGCCATGGGTTCGACGACCGACACGGCGGCGGCGGCTTGAGAGTCCGCGAGGCGACGCCACCCCTCAGGCGTCGTCGGCGGCGTGTTCCAGCCGCTGTGCAGCGGCGCGGCGATCACCGCCTGGAGCTGCGGAGATACGTCGTCGGGAACGGGAATGCTTTTGGCGGGTGCGTTCCGAGGCGCCAGGCTCGTCTGCGCCATGACGGCGGGAGCTAGCAGAGTGACAGCCGCAGCGGCGACGACGCGGGGTACCGATTTGAAAAGCATCTGACCACGAACCTCACGAACTACACGAACGTCTGGCGCATTCTTCCGATGGATGGTTGGATAATCGCGCCGCAGGCGCATGCTTTTCTTGTTCGTGTAGTTCGTGAGGTTCGTGGCTCTCTTGTTTCCGGGGAGGATCAGGTCGCGTCAGGGCTTCCCCGTCGTCACGTAGCTCGAGAGGCGCTGCGTCTGCAGGCCAAGGACCTGATCGACCGGGCCGGCCAGGCGGTCCAAACCATCCTTGGTCCAACCGCCGACGTCGTAGGTGAGTGTCAGGTCCGTGCCCTGCGGTTCCGGCTTGAGAACGAAGGTGAGATGGCCGACGACGCCCAGGCCGCCCAGGGGCCCGAGCGCGCCCTCCAGGCGCAGCATCTTTTCGGGGAAGACCGCGACAACGATCATGTGCGTCACGGCGCCCCCCGTCCATCGCTCGCAGAAGCAGGCGCCAAGCTCAGTCTTCAGGGAAAGGTTGGCCGCGTTCTGGGAATAGGTGTGGGTGGAGGTCCACCAGGAACCGACCTCTCCGATGGCGGCCCACACGCGCGCCGGCGGTGCGGCGATGTGAACGTGCTGCACGACCTCGAAGCCGCCTGGCTGGGCCGCGACCACCTCGGCCCGCACTGCGGCGCCTGACGCCACCGCCCCGAGGAGGGCGAGGGCGCCTGCCGCGGATTGCAACGACCCTTTCATGGCCCCGGCTCCCTCAGATCAGTCGCGAGAGCATGAGGATGAGGCCGACCAGGGACACCGCCCAAACGAGTGTGCGAAGTCCTGGGACGCCGAGCAGATACAGCGGGATGTAGACGATCCGGGCGGCAAACCAGATCCAGGCGCCCAGGGCCCCCATCCCGCCCGTGCGGTTCGTGACCGCCAGGGCCAGGGCGAGCGCGATGTAGGCCGGCCAGGTCTCCTTGAAGTTGTCGAGGGCCCGTTGGGCTCGGCCGACGATCGCCGGCAGAGGCGCGCTGGCCGCCTCATCGCGCGGACCGGCATTCCACGCCATACCCCGGGCGCGGGTTACGAAAAAGGCCTGGAGCATGATGTGCACGATCAGCAGGATCACTGACCAGGCGAGAAGGCGAAGCTCCACACTCATCCGAACGCTCCCTCCGGTTTGCGCCATTGTCGGCGCGGTTCAGGACAAACGCGAGGAACGAGCCGCACCGTGAGCCTGTGCCGCGCCAAAGCCAAGCCCCAGGTATCGGGCGGCCGGAGGTAAGGGGGCTCGAGGTCAGGACGCCGGGGGATCGAGGGCGGTCACGAGTTCGACGACGATGCGGGACGGCGCGGCGCAGACGAAGAGACAGCCCTGCATGGCGGTGAGTTCCAGCTTGGAGGGCCGGAATCCCTGGGCTGTGCACTCCACGCGCAAGGGCGACGGCGGCGTGTAGGCGCCCTTGCCGGCCTGAGGGTAGGCGACCGTGAGGTCTGCGGCCGGCGCGCCTTTCTGCAGGGTGTTGGTGACCTTGTAGGCGCCTGGACGCAGGAGGGAGGCGGCGAAGATGTCGCCGTCCTTGAGTTGGGTGCTGTCGAACGCCTTCGCCGCCGGCTCGGCGGACGCGCGACCAAGGCGCACCGCGTGGCCGCCCGCCCCTCCTGAAAGGTGAAAGACAGCGTAGCCATGCTGGCCGACCGTGAAGACGTTCCCTCCCCCCGATGACCCGCCGCCGGGACAGCCGCAGTCGGCCGCTCCGCTCGAAGGCGGCGCTGTGAGCGCAGCAAGGTCGATGTTCACCTGGTTGACGGCCGACTCCTTGGTCACCGTCAGGTAGAAGACGGCGGAGGCGCCGGCTGGACCGCTCACGGTTCCCCGATACTCTCCAGGCTCGGTCATCTTGTGCACGAGCGTCCCAAGCAGGGTCAGCGCTCCACTGTCGAGGCCGGTCTGGGCGAAGATGTAGGGGTGCGGGGCGGGGGTCACGGCTCTTATGTCCCTATGTCCGCGGTGATGACCATCTCGGCCGCATCGATGGTCGCCGCGAGGTTGCGGATCGGGATCTTGACCGGGATCGGATTGTGCCCAGGCCCGCCGTCGAGAATGGGATAGGGATCCTCGAAGGTGATCAGGGGATAGGCGCCGGCGAAATCCTGGGCGATGGCCGTCTCGATCAGGGCGACCAGGTTGAAGATGGAGTTCAGCAGGTCCTCGACCCAGTTCTGGATGTCCTCGACGATGCCGAGAATGGACTTCAGCAGATCGAGTAACGGCCCGAGGAGCGCCCAGATGATCGACCAGGCCCAGCCCGGAACCCAGGAAAACGCGTTCTCGATCGCCTGCTCGAAGACGTTCTGAATGATGTTCTCGATCGTCGCCGGCACATCGATCGGCAGGACGTCGACGAATACTGGATTGAGGAAGACCTTCCACTCGTTCGATTTGGCCATGAACTCCGCGGTGAGGTCGGAAATCCCTGCCGGTCGGGTGGGGTCGACCCAGTATTGGGCCAGGAGGTTGGCCTTCAGGTCGTCGACTTCGGAGACGAGGCCGGAGAGGTCGAACGGCAGGCAGATCGGACCGCCTATGCAGATCTTCGGCGCCGAGACCCAGCAGCCGTCGAAAGGATCGGGGATGATGCAGAATCCGCCGATGCAAAACCCGGGCAGTTCGAAGCAGACCTGGAATTCGAGCGCATCCCAAACGACGTCGAGATGCTTGATCTCCACCGTCCCGTCATTGTTGAGCTGCAACGTCCCGCCCTGGAAGTGGAATGCGACGTCGTAGCTCCAGGTGAAAGGTCCCCAGGACCCGCCGTCAGTCTTGGAAAAGTGGAAGTCGTCGCGGATGAGCGCGAACATCTGCTCGAAGGCCTTGGCCGAGGCGGCGACGGTAATATGGCTCATGGCCCCACCTCGAAATCGATGAAGACCTTCAGCTGGTTGTCCTCGATCGCCGGGTTGTTGGGGACAGGCGGGTTCGGCGCCGGGAGGACCGTGATGTTCGGCAGGCTGAGGAAGGAAAAATCGAAGAAGAAGGTGTGGACCAGCGGGAAGGTGAGCTGCTCGAGCAGCACCAATTGGATCGTGTCGCGCAGGTAGCAGTCGAGCGCGGCCTTCATCCCCGGCGGCGCGATCTCGGGCACGTCGACGGCGTCGATGGACACTGAAAGGGTCGGGAAGCCGAAGAGCTGGCGGATACCGACATGGCCGATCACGAAGGCGTCGAGACAGAAGCACGTGGGCCGCCCCGACGGGACGAAAGGCGGTCCCTTCTGTGGAGGGGCGAAGCCAGCGACCTGGGGCGGCCAGGGCTGGACCTTCCCCAGCTCGTCCCAGCCGCAGACCAGGCCGGCGCAGAGCTGAGCGGTCATTGCGAAATGCTGCTGCGCGAGCGGCGGATTCATCTCCGCCGGCAGGGTGATGATATCACCGGGGTAGAAATCCACCTCGGCCTTGGTCAGCTGGGCGCAGTAGTTCAGCGCGACAGGCGGGGTCTCGACGCCGAGCAGCGGCAAGGGCGGCTCTGTGGTGAAGAGCGGGTTGTCGTAAAGCGAGACATCAGGCGTCGCGACGACTTGGACGCAGGCGAGCTCGGGGTCCTGGGCGATGGCCGCGGTGGCGTAGTTCACGAGTGAGGGGCGCTGTCGCATGACGTGCAGGGTGACAAGATTGATGCCGGCCTCGTTGACGGCGGCATACAGATCGCAATTGGACGTGTAGGGCATCACGCGCCCCCAAGCCTGCACAAACCCTATTGCTATCAAGCAATAACACCCCTCTCGCGTCTTGTCCTAATTCGCACATAAGAAAGTCCAGCCATCTCGGAAATGTCACGCGATCGTGTAGCGATCCGGGTCGGGCGACGCCCTGCCGGGAGGTCGATTGACCCTTGGTACAGCGCGCTACACAGTCGGCCAGGCACTATGGGGAGAACCAGATGAGGGGTTGGATTATCGGGGCGGCATTGCTCGCCGCCTTCGCGGGGGGCTTCGCCGTGGCGCAGGGGGTCGGCCAGTCCGGCCGTGAGCCTCAGTTCGACAATTCCGAGGTGAAGGTCTGGAAGTCGGTGGTCATGCCCCACGCGCCCCTGCCCCTCCATCGTCACGAGCATCCGCGCGTAATCATCGCCCTGGCCGGCGGGACGATGCAGATCGTCGAGAAGAGCGGCTCACGCGAGACGCACGACTGGCAGACAGGCCACGCATACTGGCTGCCGTCCAATCCGCCAGGGACACTGCACCAGGACGTCAATATCGGCGACAAGCCGATCGAGGTGATGGTCGTGGAACTGGAGAAGGCAAGCTGACGCTAGACTGCCGATGACCTTCACCAAGCGCCTGCATCCGGGGATCATCGCCGGCGACATCACCTGTTCGGTCCGGATCTGGCACAGGCCCCGAGTGAGGGTCGGCGGCCGCTATCAGCTCGAGGACGGCGAAGTGGAGGTGACCGGCGTTCGCGAGATCGGCTGGGACGACATCACCCCCGGCCTCGCACGCCGGTCGGGCTTCGAAGGCTTGGTCGACCTCCTGAAGATCGCCAAGCACGGCTCAGGAGAGCGCGTGTTCCTGGTGGACTTCGAGTACCACGCGCGGGAGGGATGATCAGATTAGCCACGAATTTCACGAACGGACGCCCGACTTTATGAGAAGTAATATTAATCGCCGAAATTCACTTTAATCTCCGTCATGGCCGGCCGTAAGTGCCGGCCACCCATGGAACGACTTGACGGGCGCTCTGCCGTGGCCGCGCCGGGCGCGGCCATTGCCAGTAACTCGCAGGACCCACGATGGGTGGCCGGCACTTACGGCCACGGCTGTCCGGTTCATTTTGATGGACAGGTCGCACGACGCTG
>DATHPX010000235.1:0-8326 GCA_035483335.1 Caulobacteraceae bacterium
ACGCGGCGATCCGCGCCAACGATCTCGTGGTGGAGTTCTCCGATCGCGCCGTGGCCCGCTCGGCCGCGCCGCTGGGCCTGCGCGCCCTGGGCGCCCGCGCGGCCGACCGCCGCTTCCTGCAGGTCGTCGACGAGCTGCGCCCCGACCTCATCCTGCTGCACTTCGCCGACGACGTCTCAAACGACGCACTGAAGGAGGCGCGCGGGCTCTCACCCGGCGTCGCCATCGCCGACATCAACATCGACCCGATCTGGACCCCGAAGAACCGCCGGCGGCTCTCCGCCCGCAAGGGCGTCGCCGACGCCCTCTTCGTCACCACCGCCGAACCGGCCCTCGCCGAGCACGTGGGCCAAGGCGCCTTCGCCGCCTTCCTGCCCAACCCGGTGGACCCGGCGGTGGAGACCGGCCGCGCCTTTGAAAACGAAACACCGGCATTCGACCTGCTCTTCCCCGCCACCGACGAGGAGCCGAGGGAGGTGGGCTCGAGGCAGATGGAGCCGGCGCTCGCCACCGCACTCCTCAAGTCTGACGTTCCCGGCCTCCGGATGTTCGCGCCTGGCGTGGGTGACGAGCCGCCAGCCCGCGGGGCGGCTTATTTCGAAGCCCTCCAGTCGGCCCGGATCGGCTGGTCGCTTTCACGCCGCTCCAGCCTGCCCCTCTACGCCTCCGACCGCATGGCGCACTTCTTCGGTTGGGGCCTGGCGGTGTGCCTCGACCGGCGCGCCGGCTTCGACCGATTCTACGACGCCTCCGAGGCGGTGTTCTACGACGAGCTCGCCGACCTCTCAGCTGCCGTGCGCCGCCTCATCGCCGATGACGCGCGCGCCCGCGCGATGGCCCGCCGTGGCTGGGAGAAAACCTGGGCCCTGTTCCACATGAACCGCATCTACGCCTACGTCCGCGCCCAACTCTTCGACCAGGGCGGCGCGCGCGGCTACGAGTGGCCCTGCGATCGCTGGCGCTGACGCCATTTCACTTTTGAACTCTTGCGCACGCTGATGGCCGCGTGATCACCTCCGGGCGGGACGGCGGGGGGACTGATGACCAGCATTGCCAACGAAGTGACTTCGCCGCGGCCGCGCGCCCGGCCCGATCCGGGTTGGAGGCCGCTGCCGCAGGACCGCACAGCCTGTCTCGTCCTTCTGATCCTGCTGTGGTTCGGCATCCTTGCCGGTTTCGGTCTCGACCTGCCGAGCTTCTTCGCCCTCACCCCCTCCCGGCCTCGGATCGTGCACTTCCACGCGGTGATCTTCGTCAGCTGGATGGTTTTCCTGACGGTCCAGATCCTCTCCATCCGCAATCGCCACGTGGCTTGGCACCGGCGCTGGGGCCTGTTCGGCGCGGGCCTGGCGGCCCTCATGCTCGTGGTCGGGCCGGCGACGGCCATCGCCGTCGATCGCCAGGACTGGTTGTTCCACCACAAGCAGCCGAACTTCCTCGCGATCCAGCTCGGCGACCTCGTGTCCTTCGCTGTCCTGGTCGCCTGCGGCTTCGCCTTCCGCAAACGGCCTTCGACCCACAAGCGACTGATGCTCTTGGCCGTGATCGCCCTCAGCGCCGCCGGCTGGGCGCGGCTGGAGGGGGCGCTGGATCACAATCACTGGCCCAAGGGCCTGATCTACGATTTCCCCCAACTCTACTACGGCAGCGTCATCCTGCTTGCCGCCGTCGCGGCCTACGATCTCGCCACGCGCAGGCGACTGCACCCGGCGTTCCTGGCGGGCGCCGCGTTCATCCTCGGCTGGGAAACACTTGAAGTCCTGCTCTGGCGCTCGGACGCCTTCACGCCGATCGCGAGGCGCATCATCGGCGTGTGAGCTCTCTCAGCCCTCGCGCTCGAGCCAGTCGGGCCAGAGCGGGCGCCAGGGTTGGCCGTCGCCGAAGGTGAGGGGGCCGGCGTCCAGGCGGTCGAGGCGCAGGAGCGCCATCGCCCGGTCGCCGTGGGCGCCCAGGGACTCGCCGGCGCGCAGCTCGCCCGCCAGGAGCTCAGTTCCGAAGGCCGGAGGCCCGCCCTCGAAGGCGATCGGCACCATCCGGTTGCGGATCTGGCCGCGGCGCTTCATCCGCGAGGTGGTCTCCTGGCCGACGAAACAGCCCTTGCGGAAGTCGATTCCGCCCAGCAGGTCGAAGTCCGCCTCGATCGGATAGGCCTTCTCAGACCCGTAATCCTCGGTTCCGGGGACCCCCAGGGCGAGCCGATGGGCCTCGTAGGCCGCCTCGTCGACCCTTGTCGTCCCCGCCGGCTCCGCCGCGCCCACCGCACGCCAGCCCAGCAGCGCCAGACGCGGATCACGGCCCCACCCCTCGGGCGCGGCCCCGTCACCCCACAGGGCGAGCACCGGCGCTGCGTCGGGGGCGATCGTCACCTTGGCGCGCAGGCGGTACATCGTCAGGCGCGAGACGAGCGCGTCGCGATGGTCGGCCTCGCAGTCGATCAGGCAGCCGTCCTCCCGACCATGCGCGAAGAGGTCGTAGCAACCGTCCCTGTGGCGTGAGCAGGGCGCCGAAACGAATCTCGCCGGGCGCCAGGGTCGCCACATCCTGGGTGATCAGGTTCTGCAGAAAATCACGCCAATCCGGTCCGCCCAGGACGATCGCGGCGCGGCGGGACAGCTGGGTGACGAACTGTAAAGCCATGCCGGGCATTTGGGTGAGGCGCGGCTGGAGCGCCAGAGGCGTCGCGCCTATAGGACGAATCAATGGCGGCACGGCGATTTTCGATCCTTTTCATCACACAGAGCCGTATCGGCGATGCGGTGCTGTCCTCGGGACTCGTCAAGGCCCTCGCGGAAGAGGTGGAGGACGCGCGGTTCACCATCGTCGCCAGCGAGCTGACCGCCCCCCTGTTCGCTGAAGTCCCAGGCCTGGAACGCATCATCGTGATGGAGAAGCGGCCGGGCGGCGCCCATTGGTTCCATCTGTGGCGCCGCGCGCGCCTGCGCCGCTGGGGCCTGGTGGTCGACCTTCGCGGCTCGCCCCTTGCCTCCGTGTTGCAGCCTCGTCGGAGGGCTGTCCACCGTCGCTCCGACACTCCGGTCCACAAGGTGATCGAGGCCGCCCGGTTGCTGAAGATGGAGGAGACGCCGCCGTCGCCTTACCTCTTCACCAGCGAGGCCACGGAGGCGCGGGCGGACGCCCTCACCGCGGGCGAGGGACCGATCCTGGCCGTCGGGCCGTGCGCCAACTGGATAGGGAAAACCTGGCCGGCGGAGCGATTCGCCCGCCTCGCCCACCTCCTGCTGGATGCGGGCGGGCCTCTCGCCGGCGGCCGTCTGATGGTGGTCGGCGGACCGGACGACCGTCGCGCCGCGGGCGCGGTGTTGAGCGCCGCTCCGCGCGAGCGCGTCATCGACCTCGTCGGCCGCGAGGACCTGCTCACCGTTTATTCGGCCCTCAAGCGCGTGCGCCTCTTCATCGGCTGCGATTCGGGCCTGATGCATCTTGCGGCGGCCGCGGGCGCGCCGACGCTTGGCCTGTTCGGCCCCTCGGACGAGAGGCTGTACGCGCCGTGGGGGCCGCACGCGAAGGCCGTCCGCGGCTCGCGCGATTTCGAGACCTTCAAGCGAATCGATCCTCGCCTTGACCAGGAGATCTCCCACATGATGGACCTGGGGATCGACACGGTGGCTCGCGCGGCGACAGAGCTGCTGGCGCAGACCGCCGATGAACCGCCTATCCCGTCGCCTACCCACGCGGACACCGACCAAGATGACTGAGACCTACGATCTGATCGTGCGCGGCGGCGAGCTGGTGAGCCACGCGGGGCGCGGGCGCGCCGATATTGGCGTCATCGACGGACGCTTCGCCGCAATCGGCGACCTGCGCGCGGCCTCAGCCGCCGAGGTGATCGACGCGCGGGGGCTCACCGTGCTGCCCGGAGTGATCGACAGCCAGGTCCATTTCCGAGAACCAGGGCTGGAGTGGAAGGAGGACCTCGAGACGGGCTCTCGCGCCGCGGTCCTGGGCGGGGTCACCGCCGTCTTCGAAATGCCCAACACCGAACCACCCACGACCGACCCCGACGCCCTGGCGGACAAGCTCGCCAGGGCGCGCGGGCGGATGCACTGCGACCACGCCTTCTGGGTCGGTGGCACACACGAGAACGCCGCATATCTGGGCGAGCTGGAGCGCCTGCCCGGCTGCTGCGGGATCAAGGTGTTCATGGGGGCTTCGACCGGCTCCCTGCTCGTTCCCGACGACGAGGGGGTGGGACAGGTCCTTCGTCACATCAACCGGCGCGCCGCCTTCCACTCCGAGGACGAGTACCGCCTGGCCGAGCGCCGCCCGATGGCCCGCACCGGCGATTGGACCAGCCATCCGGAGGTCCGCGACGCTGAATCTGCCATCCGTTCCACCCACAGGCTCGTCGCCCTGGCCACGGCGCTCGGCAAGCGGATCCACGTCCTGCACGTCACCACCGCCGACGAGATCGAATTCCTCGCCCGTCACAAGGACGTCGCCACTGTCGAGCTGACGCCCCAGCATCTCACGCTCGCCGGGCCTGAGGCCTATGAGCGCCTGGCCGGCTTCGCCCAGATGAATCCGCCGATCCGCGACGCGGCCCACCGCGAGGGACTCTGGCGCGGGATCGCCTCTGGCGTCGCCGACGTGCTGGGGTCCGACCACGCCCCGCACACCCGCGAAGAGAAGGCGCGGCCCTACCCCGCCTCGCCCTCGGGCATGCCGGGCGTGCAGACCCTTGTGCCGATCATGCTGACTCATGTGGCGGAGGGCCGTCTGACCCTGGAACGGCTCGTGGATCTTACGAGCCACGGGCCGCAGCGCATCTTCGGCCTGGCCGACAAGGGGCGCATCGCCAAGGGCTATCACGCCGACCTCACGATCGTGGACCTCGCCGCGCGACGCACGATCCGCCATGGCGAGATGGCGACCCGCTCCGGCTGGACGCCGTTCGACGGCATGGAGGCCAAGGGCTGGCCGATCGCGACCGTCGTACGCGGCCAGGTCATCATGCGGGAGGACGAGATCGTCACTCCGCACGCCGGCGAGCCGGTGCGGTTCCTGGAGACGCTGCCCGCATGAGCGTGATCACCGTTGCGCCCGACCCGGACGCCCTTGGTCTGCGCAATCCCCGCTATGCCGACCGGCGCCTCATCATCGATCGCCGACACGACGGCGCGATCATCCTGTCAAACCCGGCCTCGGCGGGCTCGACGGCCTTCACCGCCCTCGACCCGCTGGAATTCTGGGCCGCCGCGGAGCCCCTCGCGCCCTGGCTCGCGGAACGCTCGGGCGAGGGCTGGCGCGTTGTCGCCTATGGCGAGGGCCTGGAGAGGGTGCAAGCGCTGGCCGGGGGGCTCTCGGAGCTGGACCTTGGTCAGGAGGATCCCCTGCTGATCCTCGCCCGCAATGGGATCGATCACGCCCTGCTCGCCTTCGCCGCGATGAGCCTGGGCGTGCCGGTCGCAGCCATCTCGCCCCAGTACGGCCTCGCCGGCGCGGACCTCTCGCGCCTGGCCCACGCCGTGGACCTGCTCGCGCCGGGCGCGGTCATGGTGGACGATGCGGCGGCTTTCGCCGGCGCCCTGGAGAGCGACATCCTGGCGGGTCTGCCGGTGATCGCCACGCGCAACCCGCGCCCGGGCGACATCGCGTTCGAGACCCTCGCTGCGGGGCGCCCGATCGTCGGTCGACCAAGTCCCAGCGGGATTGCCAAGCTGCTGCTCACCTCCGGCTCGACCGGTCGGCCGAAGGCCGTGATCTGCCTGCACGAAGGCGTGGCGGTCAACGCGGCCCAGATCGCCGCCTGCTACGATGATCCCGAACCCCCGGTCGTGGTTAACCAGGCGCCGTGGAGCCACAGCCTGGGCGCGAACGCCATACTGCAGATGGTCACCCACCGCGGAGGCGCCCTTTACATCGACGCGGGACAGCCGGTGGCCGGTCGGCACCTCGAGACCGTGCGCAACCTCGAAGAGATCGCGCCCACCTACCACAACATGGTGCCGGCCGGCTGGGACCTGCTCGCCGCAGAGCTGGAGCGCAACGCGGCCCTGGCCCGGAGCTTTTTCAGCCGCGTCCGCGTCCTGCAATACGGCGGCGCAGCCCTGGCCCAGAGCACCTGCGACCGAATCCAGGCAGTCGCGCGGGCGACCGTGGGCGAGGGGATCAGCTTCGCCAGCGGCTATGGGGCGACTGAGACCGGCCCCACCGCCACCAACGTACACTGGCCGAACCTGCAGATGGGTCTCATGGGTCTGCCGACGCCCGAGACGACGGTGAAGCTCACACCGATGCAGGATCGTCTCGAATTCAGGGTGAAAGGGCCCCAGGTATCCCCGGGCTACTACCGCAACCCCCAGGCCACGGCGGCCGCTTTCGACGAGGAGGGGTTCTACCGCCTGGGCGACGCGGCCCGGCCCGTCGATTCTGCGCGACTGGAGTTCGGCCTGGTGTTCGACGGCCGGCTGTCTGAGAACTTCAAGCTATCCAACGGGATCTTCGTCAACGCCGGCGCCCTGCGGGTGGCGGCGATCTCGGCCATCGGCGGCGCGGCGTCCGACGCCATCGTCTGCGGCGAGGGCGAAGCCGGCGTGGGCCTGCTTATCTTTCTCAACCGGCCCTTCTGCCGCGCCCTCGCCGGCGAGGGCGAGCCCATGACCCATCCGTCAGTGCGCGAGGCGGTCCGAGTCGGCCTCGAGCGCCTCAACGCTCAGGCCGGCGGCGCCAGCAACCGCGTGGCCCGCGCCCTCATCCTGCCCGACGCGCCCGACGCCCACAGCGGCGAGTTGACCGACAAGGGCTACATTAACCAGACGCTCGCCCGGCGCCGGCGCGCTCCAGACATCGCCCGCCTCTTCGCCGATCCAGCGGACCCCGCGGTGATCGTGGTGGGCTGAGTTGATCCTCCCCCATGGACCCCGGCCTTGAGCCGGGGGGAATGGGGGAGGATCCGGTGCCCGGCCCTCCCCGAAGGGAGGGCCTGATCCTGATCAGCTCTTCTTCGTGTTCCCTGGCAGCTGGCAACCGCCGCTGATCGTGCTGGCCTGGGCGCAGATTATCGCCGTCTCGGGCTTCAGGGGCGCTGGCGGCGCGAAGGTGAACTGAAGCATGTAGCCCTGCAGCCCGTCAGAGCATCCGACCTCGACGAACGCCTTCTTGTCGGAGGCGCTCACCCCGACAGAACGCGCTTCGGAGACCGTGCAGCTGCTCTTTCCGACAGCCTTGAGGTTCTCCGTGAGCGACGGATAGGCGGCCGCCGCCTTCGTCAGCACGCAGCGATAGCCGAGCAGCTCGGAGACGGCGCAGTTGAAGACGCCGGCCGGCTCCGAAGCGTTGGCAGGGAAGAAGGCGATCGCGCCGTCAGGCCGGTTGGAGCACTTGAGCTCGACCACCTCGGCGCCTTGCGCCATCTGCGACCCGGGGAGCGGCGCGTAGCCGGCCACGTCGCAGTTGAAGCCCGCCTTCTTGGCCAGCTGGGTGTAGAGGCCCGCCTGCTCGGTCTTCGCCTGACGCGCGTCGGTCAGCTTGCAGCCGCCGAAATAGGGATCGGCTTCGGAGCAGGGGATGGCCTGGTCGAGCGAGCCGTTGGGGTTCTGGGCGAGCAGGAAGCCCTTACCGTCCTGGCAGGCCACTTCGTAGTAGAGCTTCCCGCTCTGGGTCGCGGCGAGGAACCCGCGGCCGCCCTCCTTGATCGTGCAGTTCTTGTTGGCCGCGGTGTTCAGCTTGTCCACCACAGACAGCTGGGTGGCGCGGTCGGTGAGGGTGCAGGAGATGTTCCCGCCCTCGGGGATCATGATGCACGGGTTGGCCACGACCGGCTTGGCCGGATCCATCGGCGCAGACGTCTCGACCACGAAGCCGCCAGGGTGCTCGGGGCAGGTGACCTCGAAGAAGGCGTTGGTGGCGTTCTGGCCGATTGTCCGCGCCTTGTCGGGCGTACAGGTCACGCCGGCCTTCTGGAGATACAGGCCGAGCTGGACCTTGGGGTCGGTGTTGCCCGGGAGTATGCACTGGGTGGTGCTGGGCTTGCCGTCCGGCCCAGGCTGGTCGGCCTGCAGGCAGCTATAGGCCGACACCGAGTCGGCCTTCTTCATTACCAGCATGCCCTCGTTGTCCTTGCACGCGAGCTCGTAAAGGGTCTGTTTGGCCTTCGTCTTCGGGTCCGTGCCCTCGCCGATCAGGCGCGCATCGGCAACGTCGCAGATGAGGCCTCCGGCGCTCACCAGGCCGGGAGCCGCCGCCATGCCTTTGTCGCGCGCGTCCTTGGTGACCGTGGGCGTGGGTGCGGCCGCCGCCTTCGTCGCGGCTGACGCCGCGGCCGGGGCCGAGATCGCAAACAGCAGGGCCATCACAAGCCCCCATC
>DATHPX010000236.1:0-4917 GCA_035483335.1 Caulobacteraceae bacterium
GTCAAGCCTCCCGGCGGAAAGGCCTTCGACACATGGTTCGACGCTGACACGCACTTCCTCATCGAGATCGACGAGGACGACGGGTTCTTCCACGCACGCACGCTCTATCGGGACTGGCGTCCCGAGCAGGGCGCGCCGATGGCCCATCAGATCACGAACGACCCCGGACAGGGCCCCGAGTCCTACGAATACCTGACCCTGAAGTCCGCCGCCGTCGGCCCGCCCCGGGCTCTGGACGCCTATGCCTGTCCGACCGAGCCGCCGCCCGGCGGTCGCATTGAGGACGGGTCCGCCAGCGTCACCCTGCCCTTCCGCCTGCTGAACAACCACATCTATGTTCAGGCCAAGGTCAACGGTCAGGGCCCCTTCAACTTCATCGTCGATTCCGGCGGCCACACCCTGATCTCGCCCGAGCTGGTCAAGCGCCTTGGACTGAAGTCCGTGGGCCAGTTCCAGACCAACGGCGCCGGCGAGGGACACTCGTCGAGCGGCTTCGTCGAGATCGGCGACATCGCCCTCGGCGCCGCACACCTGCGCGACCAGGTCGGATTCGCCACAGAGATCTACGATCCCTCGATCGAAGGGATCTCCGTGGACGGAATGGTCGGCTTCGAGCTGATCCGCCGCTTCGCGACGCGCATCGATTATGGCGCGCAGACCATCACCTTCACTGATCCGGCGAGGTTCCGGCCGACAGACGCGGGCGATCCGGTGCCCTTCCTGTTCTACGATCACCTTCCCCAGATCCGCGGCTTCATCGCCGACCTTCCCGCGCGCCTGGACATCGACACCGGCTCGCGCTCCGAGATCGACGTCACGGCCCCCTTCGTGGGCGCCCACAACCTTCAGACGCGCTTCACCCCCGGCGTCATCACCGTCACCGGCTGGGGCGTGGGCGGCAAGGTAAGTTCCTATGTTGCGCGCGTGCCCAGCCTCACCCTGGGCGACCAGACCATCGACGCTCCCATCGCCGACCTCGACAACGCCAAGGGCGGCGCCTTCAGCGACCCGAACATGGACGGCAACATCGGCGGCGGCGTTCTCCAGCGCTTCGTCGTCACCCTAGACTACGCCCACCAGACCCTGTGGCTGAAGCCGCTCGCCCCGCCGCCCGCCGAAGCGGGGACGTTTGATCGTGCGGGGATGTGGATCAATGCAGGCCCCGATGGTTATGTCGTGGTCGAGGTCACGCCCGGCGGCCCGGCAGACCAGAGCGGCGTCACAGTGGGCGACGTGATCACGAACCTTGACGGTCGTCCCGCTCACCCCGCCGACCTGTCCGCCGCTCGCACCCACCTGCGCGCCTCGCCGCCCGGCTCCAAGGTCACGCTGCAAGTCCGCCACGCCGGCGACGACCGCCAGATCGTCCTCACGCTTCGCGACCAGATCTGAAGGCCCGCCCCGCACATCCCGGACCTCGCAAGGCTCACACGGAGCGCCGGCGTCCTCGCCGGCCAACGGCCTCTCCACCCCTCGGCGCCGCCGAAGATATCCACCCGACGCCGCGGCGGCTGAACCATGCCGGCGAGGACTGCGGCGCTCCGTGTTCTTCTTGCAGGCGATCGCACGTCTGCACGATCGCCAGGCTCGCACGGGGCTGGACATGGCGGCGCAGGCTGGCCACTGACGGAGCCGCAGAATCAAAGGGGGAATACAACGACATGAGACGAACGCTCGCGCGCGCCGTCGCCACCATTGCCCTGACAGCCGCGCTCGCCGGTCCGGCTGCGGCGGCCCCCCCAGCTGAGATGGCGCGTTGGCGCGCCGAGGCTGCGCGCGCGACGATCACGCGCGACGACTGGGGCATCGCTCACGTCCACGGTAAGACCGACGCCGAGGCGGTCTTCGGCATGATCTACGCCCAGGCCGAGGACGACTTCCCCCGCGTCGAGACCAACTACGTCACCTATCTGGGACTCACCGCGCGGGCGAAAGGCGAATCGGCGATCTGGCAGGATCTGCGCCAGCGCCTCTGGCTCGACCCGGCCGACCTACAGGCGAAGTACCGCGCCGCGCCCGCCTGGCTGCGCGCCCTGATGGACGCCTGGGCCGATGGCCTCAACTACTACCTGGCCACTCACCCCGAGACGAAGCCGGCGGTCATCACCCATTTCGAGCCCTGGATGACCCTGGCGTTCTCGGAAGGCTCTATCGGCGGCGACATCGAACGCGTGGACCTGAGGGCCCTAGAGGCTTTCTATGGTCACGATCGGGCGGCGACCACTGCCTCAAGCGCGCCTGCGACAGCGAATCTGGCGTTCGCCGCGATACCCACGCCCGCCCGCCCCGGCCTCCAGGGCTCCAACGGCATCGCCATTGCGCCGAAGAACACCGTCGACGGCCACGCCCTGCTGCTGATCAATCCCCACACCAGCTTCTTCTTCCGCAGCGAGCTGCAGATGAGCTCGGAGGAGGGCCTCGACGCCTATGGCGCGGCCACCTGGGGCCAGTTCTTCATCTACCAGGGCTTCAATCCGCACGTAGGCTGGATGCACACCTCCAGCGGCGTCGACAACGTCGACCAGTTCGCCGAGACGGTGACCAACCATGGCGGAGGCCACTTCACCTACGCCTATGGCGCTGAGCAGCGCCCGGTGATCCGGTCCACCATCACCATCGACTACAAGGCCGCCGACGGCTCCCTCGCCCATCGCAGTTTCACCGTCTATCGCACCCACCACGGGCCGATCGTGCGCGAGGCGGACGGCAAGTGGATTGCTCTGTCCCTGATGAACACGCCGGTGAAGGCGCTCGAGCAGAGCTTCCTGCGCACCAAGGCGTCTGACTATGGGAGCTACATGAAAGTGGCGGCGCTGGCGGCCAATTCGTCGAACAACACGCTGTTCGCCGACGACAAGGGCCAGATCGCCTATCTCCATCCGCAGTTCGTGCCCGTGCGCGACAACCGCTTCGACTACACACACGTCGTCGATGGCTCGGACCCGGCGACGGACTGGCGGGACCTCACGCCACTCAACCGCCTACCCAGCGTGGTCGACCCCTCAAGCGGTTATGTCTTCAACACCAACGACTGGCCCTACAACACCGCCGGTCCCGACGCCTCCCCCCGGCCGGCCGACTTCCCGCGCTACATGGACCGGGCCGGCGAGAACCCCCGCGGGGTCCACGCCGCACGTCTCCTCGCGGGGCGCCATGACTTCTCCCAGACCGGGTTGGTGCGTGCGGCGTTCGACCCGTGGATGCCCGCCTGGGACCAGCTGATCCCGCCCCTGGTCGCCGCCTGGGACGCCCTGCCCCAGGACACGGCGCTGAAGGACAAGCTCGCCGCCCCCGTAGCCGCCCTGAAGGGCTGGGATCACCGCTGGGGCGTCGACTCGACGGCGATGACGCTGGCCGCCTTCTGGGGCGAGGCCCTGGGCGTCCAGGCCAAGGCCGATCCGGACGAGGAGGGCGTCTCCCTCATCGACCGCATGGCCCGTACGAGCCCGCAGGCCAAGCTTGAGACTCTCGCCTCCGCTGTCGATCGCCTGAACGCGCAGTTTGGCGACTGGCGCATTGCCTGGGGCGAGGTGAACCGCTTCCAGCGCATCAACGACGACATCAAACCAGCCGGCTTCACCGACGCGGGCCCGTCGATCCCCGTTCCCTTCACCACCTCGCGCTGGGGCTCTCTCGCCGCCTTCGAGGCCAAACCCTATCCGGGCACGAAGAAGTGGTACGGCACGAGCGGCAATAGCTTCGTCGCCGTGGTCGAATTCGGCCCCCGCGTCAGCGCCGTCGCCGTCACGGCGGGCGGGGAGAGCGGCCATCCGGGAAGTCCGCACTTCGACGATGAAGCGGGGCGGTATGCGTCAGGCCAGCTCCGGAAGGTGTACTTCTGGCCGGACGAACTGAAGGGGCACTCCCAGCGGACGTATCACCCGGGCGAATGATGCTACGCATCGCCGGAGGCCGCGGCTTCGGCGATGGGAGGCTTGCTGAGAGCTCAGATACCTAGGCCCACCAGCAGCCATTGCTGGTCGCCCGGCGCGATCGACGCCGCCCGCCGACGATGGGAATCGGCGCAGAGGCCGCACTGGCGCCGTTCACGTCCCTCGCTCCGTCGAACGGAATAGAGTTCAGGCGAAGCGCAAAGCGTCAACGATGACGAGCAGGAGGCCGCCGACGATCGCCAGGTGCTCGAGGGCCGTGGTGAAGGCCTGCTTCGCCGGATCGCCGGTCAGCAGCCAGTAGCGGTGACCGATCAAGCTGGCTGTCGCGGTGAAGAGCGCCAGGAGGCTCGCACCGGCAGCCGGCGCCAGCCCGGTGATCAGCGACAGGCCGCCGGCCAGTTGGACAAGGATGGTGCAGGCGGCCATCAGGGCCGGCGCCGGCAGTCCAAGCTGGCGCACCTCGCCGACGGCCTTGCCCCAGTGGCGCAGCTTATCCTGGCCGCTGTAGAGGAACACGGCCGACATGCAGGCCCGGGCGGCGAAAGGACCGATCTCTGCGAGACCTGGCGGCGTCACGCGGAAATCCCGCTGTTCAGAACGCAAAGCAGGCGCATCCCAGAGCCCCCCAGAAGCTTGCAAGATCGGCGGCGGGAATGCCGCTGGACCAGGCTCGCGCATGGGCGTGGCCGTGGACGCCGCAACGGTTCGCGCAGCCGCAGGCCGCCGCCAGGTCCCTGGAAAGGGCCGGTTTCGCCTGCCCCCCGTCCGCCCAGGCCGCATAACCGCCAAAGGCGCGCACCGGAGACCAGTCCGGCATGGCCGGCGGCGGCGCGCCTTCGTCGAGGGCCGCAAAGCGGCCGGCGGCGTAGACCACCTTGCCGCCCACGACGGTCAGGTCGGAGGCGATATCGGCGATCTCGTCCTCCGGGCACGCGAAATAGTCGCGGTCGGGGACAATGAGGTCCGCCAGCTGCCCGTCCTCGATGCGCCCCTTGCGGCCCTCCTCGCTGGAGAACCAGGTGAC
>DATHPX010000237.1:0-11095 GCA_035483335.1 Caulobacteraceae bacterium
GTTCGCCGCGCCCGGAACGGCCCTCGCCGTCCAGGTGCGCGGCCGCGCGCAGCGGGCCGAGGTCGTGGAACTGCCCTTCGTTCCCCACCGCTATGTCCGCAAGCCCAAGCCCGCCTAGGAGTTAAGAGACGATGCGCTTCACCAAGGATCATGAATGGGTCGATCTGGTCGGCGACACAGCGACCATCGGCATCACCGCCTACGCCGCCGAACAGCTGGGGGACGTCGTGTTCGTCGAACTGCCCACCCCCGGCGCCAAGGTCCAGGCTGGCGGTGAGATGGCGGTGGTCGAGAGCGTCAAGGCGGCCTCGGATGTTTACGCCCCGCTGACCGGCGAGGTGACCGCCGCCAACGCCGATGTGTCTGACAACCCCCAGACGGTGAACGACGCCCCTGAGGCGTCTGGCTGGCTGGTGAAGATCAAGATCGCCGATCCGGCGCAGCTGGACCAGTTGATGGACCGCACTGCCTACGAAGCCTTCCTGGGGACCCTCTGAACGTGCGCTACCTGCCCCTCTCCGACACCGACCGGAGCGAGATGCTGGCGAGCATCGGCGTCGACTCGGTCGAGGACCTGTTTGTCGACGTTCCGGCCGCTGCGCGGCTGCCGGGTCCCGTCGACCTGCCGCGCCAGGCCAGCGAAGCCGCCGTCGAGCGGAAGCTGAGCGCCTGGGCGGCGCGCAACCGGGCGGCAGGGGCGGGCCCTTTTTTTCTGGGCGCCGGCGCCTATCGCCATCACATCCCGGCCAGCGTCGACCATCTGATCCAGCGCTCGGAGTTCCTGACCAGCTACACGCCCTACCAGCCTGAGATCGCCCAGGGCACCTTGCAAGTCCTCTTCGAGTTCCAGACCCAGGTCTCCGAGCTCACGGGCCTGCCGGTGGCCAACGCGTCGATGTGGGACGGTTCGACCGCGTGCGCCGAGGCGGTAATGATGGCCTCGCGCGTCACCCGCCGGCGCAAGGCGGTGCTGTCAGGCGGGTTGCATCCCCACTACGCCGCCAGCGCCTACACCCTGGCCCATACTTCGGGGGTGCAGACCCGCAGGCTCGCCGCGGCGGTCGATGACGAGGCGGCGGTGATCGCGGCGATCGACTCCGACACCGCCTGCGTCGTGGTCCAGTCCCCCAATGTCTTCGGCGCGGTCACCGACGTCTCCGAGATCGCCCGCGCGGCCCACGCTGCGGGCGCCCTTCTCGTCGTGGTCACGACCGAGGCCGTGTCGTTCGGCCTGCTCCGCTCGCCGGGCGAGATGGGGGCGGACATCGCGGTGGCCGAAGGGCAGTCGATCGGCAACGGCCTCACCTTCGGCGGTCCCTATGTCGGCCTCTTCGCCTGCCGCAACGAACTGGTGCGCCAGATGCCGGGACGCCTGTGCGGCGAGACGGTCGACGCGCACGGCCGTCGCGGTTTCGTGCTGACCCTCTCGACGCGCGAACAGCACATCCGCCGCGACAAGGCGACCTCGAACATCTGCACGAACTCGGGCCTTTGCGCCCTGGCCTTCAGCATCCACATGACCCTGCTCGGCGGAGCCGGCCTGGCGAAGCTGGCGAGGGTCAACCACGCCAGCGCGCGCAGCGCCCGCGACGCTCTGGCCGCGATCCCCGGGGTCGAGGTCCTCACGCCGAGGTTCTTCAACGAGTTCGCGGTCCGACTGCCGAAGGCCGCCCACGTCGTCGTCGAGGCCTTGGCGAAGCGGGACGTGCTGGCCGGCGTTCCCTTCTCACGGCTCGATCCGGGCGCGGGGCTGGACGACGTCCTGCTCGTTTGCGCCACCGAGACCACCCTGCCTGAAGACATCGAGGCCCTGGCCGAGGCCCTCGCCGAGGAGATCGCCCGATGACAATGCAGAGCGTCGGCCGCCCAACCCGCGCGGAGATCCAGCCGGAGGACGGCGCTCAGGGCCACGTGGGCCGGGGCCTGCTGCAGGACGAGCCGCTGATCTTCGAACGCGGCCGCTTCGACATGACCGGCGTCGACTTCGACGGGACGGCGGACGATGCGGACCTGGGTGACCTCGAAGGGCTCGTCCGCGCGGCGCCGCCGGCCCTGCCGGGACTCTCGGAGCCGGAGACCCTGCGCCACTATGTGCGGCTGTCGCAGCGCAACCACGCCATCGACCTGGCGCTCTATCCGCTGGGCTCGTGCACGATGAAGCACAACCCGCGCCTGAACGAGAAAATGGCCCGGCTTCCCGGCTTCGCGGACCTGCATCCGCTGCAGCCGGTCTCGACCGTGCAGGGCGCCCTGGCTGTGATGGATGCGCTCGCGCACTGGCTGAAGACGCTGACCGGCATGCCAGCGGTGGCCCTCTCGCCCAAGGCCGGCGCCCACGGCGAGCTGTGCGGCATCCTCGCGATCCGCGCCGCCCACGAAGCCCGCGGGGACGCCCGCACGACCATCCTCACCCCAACCTCGGCGCATGGGACCAACCCGGCCACTGCGGCCGTCGCGGGCTATCAGGTGCAGGAGATCGCCCAGACCGCCGATGGCCGCGTGGACCTCTCCGACCTCGCCGCCAAGCTCGGCCCGCACGTGGCCGCGATCATGGTGACCAACCCCAACACCTGCGGCCTGTTCGAGCGCGACATCCTCGAGATCGCCCGTCTCACGCACGAGGCGGGGGCGTACTTCTATGCCGACGGGGCGAACTTCAACGCCATAGTCGGGCGTGTCCGCCCTGCCGACCTCGGCGTCGACGCCATGCACATCAACCTGCACAAGACCTTCTCCACGCCGCACGGCGGGGGCGGTCCGGGCGCCGGTCCGGTGGTGCTGAGCGCCGATCTCGCGCCATTTGCTCCCCTGCCGTGGGTCACGCATGGGCCGGACGGCTTTGAGCTGATCGAGCGGGCCGAGGGCGATGCGGCGGCGGCGCTAGGGCGCCTGTGCGCCTTCCAGGGACAGATGGGAATGTATGTCCGGGCCTTGACCTACATGCTCAGCCATGGGGCGGACGGGCTGCGCCAGGTGGCCGAGGACGCCGTCCTCAACGCCAACTACATCAAGGCCAGGCTCTCGGACGTGATGAGCGCTCCGTTCGGCGATGGGCCGTGCATGCACGAGGCCCTGTTCGACGAGACGTGGCTGGAGGGCACGGGCGTGACCACGCTCGACTTCGCCAAGGCGATGATCGACGAGGGCTTCCACCCGATGACCATGTACTTCCCGCTCGTGGTCAAGGGGGCGATGCTTATCGAGCCGACCGAGACCGAGCCGAAGCGCGAGCTCGACCGATTTTGCGACGCCCTGCTGGATCTGGCCGCTGCGGCCAAGGCGGGCGATGTCGACCGCTTCAAGGGCGCGCCGTTCTCAGCGCCTCTGTCGCGGCTGGACGAGACCGCCGCCGCCCGCAAGCCACGCCTGCGCTGGACGCCCTGACCTCGCGCCGACCTACCCCCGTGGCGGCGGCGCCAGCATGGAGCGAATTCGTCACGCTGCGGCGACCAGCGCAATTTCGGCCCTTAGCGAGGCCTCAATTGACGTTCATAGGCTTACGTGCGTCGCGGCGAGGGTCAGCGCGGCGCCGGGTCGTCACATGAGCGCGTTCACATTGCGAGTTGCGAGCCTGGGCTCGGGGAGATCCCTTGGCCGCCGGCTGGCGCGTGCGGCGCTGACCGGACTGGGCTGGGCGTTCATCATCGTGGGAGTCGTCGGGACTCTCATTCCGGGGCACCTGGGCCTGCCCCTGCTCGTCGTGGGCCTGATTGTCATTCTACGGTCGTCGTTCCAGGCCCGGCGCCGGTTCGTGGACCTCCAGCGCCGCCATCCCCGCCTGCTGTTCCCCGTCCGCCGACTGCTGCGGCGAGAACCCGAGGTCATCCCCGTCGCCTGGCAACAACTCCTGCGGGTGGAGCGGCTGCTGCTTCCCCCACGCTACCGCGTCGCACGGCGCCTGCGCCGGGGACTGCGGCGACAGTTCGGGTAGAACCGTCCCTCCCCTTCTGGGGAGGGTGGTCGAGCGCAGCGAGACCGGGTGGGGAGCCCTGGGGAAGGACACCGGCGCCAGAGATGATCCACACTTCCCCACCCGTCTCACCGCTTCGCGTCGAGCCACCCTCCCCAGAAGGGGAGGGATAAGCTCCTCAGAACTTTGGCATTCCCGGGAGTCCCGCCAGGGGCCCGGCGATGTCGCGCATGGTCTCGGTCTGGGCCGCCTCGAGCTTGCGGCGCGCATCGGCGTGGGCGGCGATGATTAGGTCGGCCAGGATCTCGCCTTCGCCCGGAGCCAGCAGGCTCTCGTCGATGTAGAGCCGGGTCAGGGCGCCGGCGCCGCTCAGGGTCACGCGCACCATGTCCCCGCCCGAGGCGCCCTCGATCTCGGCGGCCGCCAGTTTCGCCTGCGCGGCCTGCAGCTTCTCCTGCATCTCCTGCGCCTGCTTCATCAGGGACCCGAGGTCCTTCATCGTCTCAATCCTCTTCGTTCGGCTCGGGGTCCGGCGCCACGACCTGGGGAACGGTCATCTCGCGAACCTCGAGGATCTCTGTCCCGGGGAAGGCGTCCAGCACCGCCTTCACGAACGGATCGGCCAGGACTTCGCCGTGGGCGCGCGCCAGGGTCTGCTTGTGCAGCTCGTCCAGGGTCTCCGATCCGCCCCGCGAATCGGTGGCGACGAGCCAGGGTTGGCCGGTCCACTCCTTGAGCCGCGCGACGAGCCGCTGGGCGAGGTTCGACGGGGCGCCGGCCGCGGGCTCGAATTCGATGGCGCCGGGGCGGAAGCTGATCGGGCGAACATAGCGCTCGATGTCAAACTTCAGGGCGATGTCGCGGTGCGCCTCGGCGAGCAGGGCGACGTCCTGGAACGAGCGCGGCTCCGTCGAGGCGTGGCGCGGCTGGGCGAGCGCCGCCGGCTGGGCCGCCAGGGCCGAAGTCCCGCCGCCGCCGGCCGGTCGGCGCGCTCCACCTCCGCCCCCGCCGGCGGGGGCGACCCCGCCCTCGCGGATCGCGCGTAAAGCCTCTTCGGGACCGGGAAGGTCGGCGGCGAAAGCCAGGCGGATCAGCAGCATGTCGACCGCCGCCGCCGGGTCGGGGGCCGAACGGGTCTCGTCCAGCCCCTTGAGCAGCATCTGCCACATGCGCGACAGCGTGCCAGCCGAGAGGGCCGTCCCCAGGGCCGTCAGGCGCGCCGCCTGGTCCTTGGGCAGGCGCAGCGCTTCCGGGCCGAGCGTCTTGGCGACCGAGGCGGCGTGGCAGTGCTCCAGCAGGTCCATCACCACCGTCGCCGGATCGGCGCCCAGGGCGTGGAGCTCACGGAAGGCGCCGATCGCCGGGCCGCCCTGGCCCTGGGTGACGGTCTCCAACAGCGCGATGGTGAGGGCCCGGTCCGACAGGCCGAGCATGTCGCGCACGCCGTCGGCGCCGACCCGCTCGCCGTCCCCCGCCTGAACCAGCGCCTGGTCCAGCAGCGACTGGGCGTCGCGCACCGAGCCCTCCGCCGCCCGCGCGATCAGGGTCAGGGCGTCGGGCTCTATGCCCACCCCCTCAGCGCGGGCGATGGCGGCGAGGTTGGCCGCGATCGCCTCCGGCTCCACGCGCCTCAGGTCGAACCTCTGGCATCGGGAAAGGATGGTCACCGGCACCTTGCGGATCTCGGTGGTGGCGAAGACGAACTTCGCGTGCGGCGGCGGCTCCTCGAGCGTCTTGAGAAGGGCGTTGAACGCCTTCTCCGAGAGCATGTGGATCTCGTCGAGGATGTAGACCTTGTAGCGCGCCTGGGCCGGGGCGTAGCGCACGCTCTCGGTCAGTTCGCGGATGTCGTCGATCCCCGTGCGCGAGGCCGCGTCCAGTTCGAGCACGTCCAGGTGGCGCCCCTCGAGGATGGCGCGACAGTGGCGGCCCTCCTCGGCCAGGTGCGCCAGGCTCGGCGCGTGGACGCTCTCGCTCTCGTAGTTGAGCGCCCGCGCCAGCAGGCGCGCTGTGGTCGTCTTGCCGACCCCGCGCACTCCGGTGAGCATGAAGGCGTGGGCGATGCGGCCGGTGGCGAAGGCGTTGGTGAGGGTGCGCACCATCGCCTCCTGGCCGATCAGGTCGTCGAAGGTCTTCGGCCGGTATTTGCGGGCGATGACGGTGTAGGCCGCAGGCTCGGAGGCCGTTGCTGGCGGCGCCCCGGCTGGCTCGGCGCCAAAGATGTCAGCGGTCGCGTCGTCGCGTTCGACAGGTGCGGGCTCGAGCGTCAGGTCGGTATCGCTCACGCGGCCCCGCGGCGAAAAGGTGAGGTGGAGACCGGCAGACGACCCGGAGTAAAACTCGTTACGGCTGCTTCCTTCCGGACCTGACCGGGTTGGCGAGGCCTCCGCCCATCGCCGATCTCCGCCTCCCATATCGCCTTCCCGGCTGGCGGGCGCAAGCGCCCGGCGCTTCTTGGTCGCATCCCCGCCCTCCCCCCAGGCGCTTCGCCTGGCGCGACCGTTCTTTTCGACACAGAGGACACGGAGGAAGGGGGAGGACACAGAGGAAGAAGGTCAGCGCTTCGCGCCGCTCAAACCGACACACCGCGGTTCTGGGCGCTTCTGGCAGCGCCGAAGGCGCACTCGTTCTCCTCTGCGTCCTCTCTCATTCTCTGTGATCTCTGTGTTGGAAAGCGGTCTTCCCGCCCCCGAGCCTTGGTCCATTCCCCCGCCCGCACGCCCCGCGGCGATTCCGCTTTGGCAGGAAGCGGGGCAGGGATGCTAGACCGTCGAACATGCCGCTCGACGCCTTCACCAACACCTTCGCCGGCAATCCTCTGGATCGCGCCAGCTATCGACGCTCCGACCCGGAGTGGATCGCCAATCACCTGGCCAATTCCGACTCCCTGGCCGTGGCTCTGTGGAACGGCCGGCCGTTCGTCGAGACCTCGAAGGAGGGCTCCAACCAGCTCGCCTATCTGTCCGCGGGCATGGCGCGGGAGCTGTCGGAGAACGCCGAACGCCTGCTGTTCCTCGGACTGTGGAACGAGACTGCGGTCTTCGCCCTCGACCTGGAGGGACCGCAGGACCCGGCCGACGGGCCGCTGGAAGGGCTTGGCCGCTTCGAGGACCTGCGCGCCATCGCCCCGACCCTTCCCGCAGGCGAGGCGGCCATGGCCGCCACGGCCAAGGGCGTGTTCGAATGGCGCCGCCGCCACCGCCACTGCTCCGTCTGCGGCGAGCCCACGGTCGCGACCGAGGCGGGCTGGAAGCGCTCATGTCCCGCCTGCAAGGCCGACCACTTCCCGCGCACGGACCCCGTGGTGATCATGCTGGCCGTGCGGGGGGAAGAGTGCCTGGTCGGCCGCCAGGCCGCCTGGCCCAAGCTGATGTTCTCCGCCCTCGCGGGCTTCCTGGAGCCCGGCGAGACGATCGAGGAAGCCTGTGCGCGCGAGCTGTGGGAGGAGGCGCATCTGCGCACGCGCAAGGTCCGCTATCACTCGACCCAGCCCTGGCCCTACCCCTCTTCCCTGATGATCGGCCTGATCGCCGAGGTCGAGGACGGCGAAGCGGTGGCCGACCACGTCGAGCTCGACGAGGTCAAATGGCTCACCCGCAGCCAGGCCCAGGCGATGCTCCGCGGCGACCTCGCCGACGCCAAGGCTCCCGGCGCCCTCGCCATCGCCCACCAACTCATCCGCGCCTGGGCGTTCGAGGGGGCCTGACGGCGGACGTACGGAATGGGGAAAGCCACACCCTTTAGGTAGGGTCAGGATCCGATCGAGCGCCGATACGGGTCGGCTTCGAAGACTCCGAGCAGGTCGAAGTGGTCGCTGAAGAAGGATAGCTCTTCAAGGGCGCGGCCGAGGGCCGGGTCCTCGGGCCGTCCGTCCACGTCGGCGACGAAGAAGGTCGCGGTGAAAGCGCCGTTCTCCATGTAGCTCTCGAGCCGGGTCATGTTGACGCCGTTGGTCGCGAAACCGCCGAGGGCCTTATAGAGCGAGGCCGGGATGTTCCGCACACGGAACGCGAACGAGGTGACGCAGTCTGCGCCCGGGGGCGGCCGCGGCGGGTCGCGTTCGGCGGTCAGCACGATGAATCTGGTGGTGTTGTGCGCCTCGTCCTCAATGTCGGCGAGCAGGATCTCCAGGCCGTAGAGTTGGGCGGCCAGGGCCGGGGCGATCGCTGCGCGGGCCGGATCGGGCGTGGCGGCGAGCATCTTGGCCGACAGCGCCGTATCGCCCGCAGGGTCGATCTCCACCTTCAGCCGGCGCAGGGTCCGTCGGCACTGGCCGGCGGCGAAGGGCATGCTGATCACCCGCCGCACGTCCTCGATCCGCACGCCCGGATTGGCCATCAGCTGGAAATGGATCGGCTTGAAATACTCGCCGATGATCCGCAGGCCAGACTCGGGCAGCAGGTGGTGGACGTCGGTGACGCGTCCGGCGATGGAGTTCTCTACCGGGATCATGGCGAGGGCGCAGTCGCCGGTCTTCACCGCCTCGAAGGCGTCCTCGAAGGTGGGGAAGGGCGCCGGCTCGTAGTCCGGGCGAGCGGCGATGCACGCCTCGTGGCTGTTGGCCCCCAGTTCCCCCTGGAAGGCGATTCGCGCGCGGCTCATGTGTCAGGTCTCCGATCGGGCGGCGGCGCCGCGGCGATCTGCATCGCCGATCTTCTGGGCAAAGGCGCGGGCCGCCTCGAGGTCGGCAGGGGTGTCCACCGACAGCGGGGCTTTATCCGTGACGGCGGCCCAGATCGACAGGCCAAGCTCCAGCGCCCGCAATTGCTCCAGCTGCTCGCGCCGCTCCAGCGCCGAGGGCGGGGCGGCGTTGAAGGCTTCCAGGGCCGCGCGGCGATAACCATAGATCCCCACGTGCCGCCAGACCGGCCCCTCGCCGAACAGGGTGGAGCGGGTGAAGTAGAGCGCACGGCCCGAGCGGGCGTCCGCCTCGAGCGCCAGCACCGCCTTGACCACGTCCGGATTGGTCCGGTCCGCCGGCGAGGCTTCGGGCGTCACGACGGTGGCGATGTCGCAGTCCGCCCTGTCGGCGAGCAGGCCCGCGCAGGCCGCGAGGATCTGGGCGTCGACGAAGGGCATGTCGCCCTGCAGGTTGATCACCGTCTCACACGCGCCCGCCGGATCGATCTCGCGCAGGGCTGCGAGGATGCGGTCCGAGCCTGAGGGGAGGGCGGGGTCGGTCATCACGGCGCGCCCGCCGGCGGCTTGCACCACCTCGACGATCTCGGCATCTCCCGCAGCCACGGCGACTGGCCCGACCGCGGCGGCGACTGCCTGGCGCCAGACGCGGACGATCATCGGTACGCCCTCGATCAGCGCCAGCGGCTTGCCCGGGAGGCGGCTCGCGGCCAGACGGGCGGGGATCAGGACGAGCGGCGGCATGAGGGAGATATCTAGGCGAACGGGGGGCTTGGCCGCGAGCGTGCGGCCGGTTGCGCGAGCGCCGGTAGCGTGTAAGACACCGCGGCGCAACAACGGCCGGCCGCGTTCCGGTGAAGGGCTCGCGGCCGGCCGAGCGCTGTCTGGTGGGGATGGAAGGAATCGTCGGGCTCCATGAGCGATGAACTGAGCACCAACAAGGTTCTGGGGGCGATCCTCGGTGCGGCTCTGCTGACCGTGGGGCTGGGCGTCATCGTTCCGGAGTTCTTCCCTCTCGAGCCGCCAAAGAAGGACGGCTTCAAGGTCGACGTCCCCGCCGACCTGCTGGGCGGTACGGCCGCTCCGGCTCCTGCCGACATCCCTCCGGACTGGGGGACGGTGCTTCCCAAGGCTGACGTCGCCGCCGGTCAGGCCGCGACGGCCATTTGCCAGGCCTGTCACAATTTCAGCGCGGCCGGCACGAACATGATCGGACCGGGCCTCTACGGCGTCGTCGGCCGCAAGCCGGGCTCGCACCCGGGGTTCGCCTACTCGCAGGGGATGACCGAGTTCAGCCAGAAGCAGCCGGTCTGGGATTACGAGCACATCTACGAGTTCATCAAGAACCCGGGGCAGTACATCCCGGGCACCAAGATGACCTTCGCCGGCCTGAAGGACCCGCAGGCGCGGATCAACGTCATCGCCTACCTGCACACCCTCGGTTCAAACCTGCCGGTTCCCAAGCCGAACCCGGCCGCGGCCGCCACCGCGGCCAAGGGAGCGCCCGCCGCCCCCGCCGCCGGCGCGGCGCCCGCTGGCGCGCCCCCGGCCACGGCATCCGCACCCGCGGCGAAGCCGGCGTCATGAGGCTGCGGCTCGCCCTCGCCGCCCTGCTGGCTGGCGCCTGCGTGGCGCCCGCGGCGGTCTGCGCCGCGCCGGCGCCCAAGGTGGCGATCGCGAGCCTGGCGGAGCTGCCGACGCCGCTCCCTCTGCCCTATGACGAGTCGGCGGACGCCAACGCCGACGTCGCCGCCGCACTCGCCAAGGCCAAGGCGACTCATCGCCTGCTGCTTGTCGACCTCGGCGGCAACTGGTGCCCCGACTGTCGGCTGCTGGCCGCCCTCATGCGCCAGCCTGAAGTCGCCCGCTTCGTCGAAGCCCACTACGTCGTGGTCACCGTCGACATCGGGCGCTTCAACAGGAACCTCCAGATCCCCGCCCGTTGGGGCGTGAATGCGGTCACAGGGGCGCCGAGCATCCTTATCATCGACCGCCACGGCAAGCTGGTCGACCGGGACCACATCAAGGCCCTCTCAGACGCCCGCCACATGACCCCCCAGGCCCTCGCTGACTGGCTCGCCCAGTGGACTGATTGATCGGGACCGCAATCGGCCCATCCAGTTCATTGGGATTGTTGCGAAACTTCCAAGTTCATCTGTCATCCCGGGCCGTAGCGAGCGTAGCGAAGCGAGGACCCGGGACCCAGGTGACTGTAGCGGACGCCTGGGTTCGCGAACCGCAGCGCCGCTGGCGTGGCCCCTGCGGTCCCGGGTCCTCGCTACACCCGACCTACGGCCGGGTTCGCTACGGCCCGGGATGATGGGGTGGACGGCCCCCGAACGGCATCGACGTGCCATGCTGGCCGTGTGTGAACCCAGCAGAGGAGACCGTCCGCCATGCAAGCTATCAGATTTGGGATCGACCTGGCGAAGACTGTGTTCGCGGTGCACGGGGTTGATGCGGCCGGGGAAGTGGTGGTGCGCCGCCAGTTGCGGCGGGAGCAGGTGCTGAGGTTCTTCGCCAAGCAGCCGCCGGCGTTGATCGGGC
>DATHPX010000238.1:0-4393 GCA_035483335.1 Caulobacteraceae bacterium
AGGCCGAGGCCCGCCGCTTGAACCGCCGCCTTGCGGAGATCCTCGAGCAGGCCCGCCGCTTCGCCCCTTCGCTCGCGCACGGCGAGACAGTACGCGCCGGTGTGGAGCTCGACGACATTCGCCCCCACGTCCCGTGCGGCTTGGATCTGGACCGGATTGGGTTCGACGAAGAGCGAGACCCGGACGCCTGCTCCCTTAAGCGCGGCGACGACCGGGACAATCCGGTTGTGGTGACCGACGACGTCCAGGCCGCCCTCCGTCGTGACCTCCTCGCGCCGCTCCGGCACCAGGCAAGCCGCGTGGGGCCGGTGAGCCAGGGCGATCGCTTCCATCTCGGGCGTCACCGCCATCTCGAGGTTGAGCGGAAGCCCGCGCCGGCGTGTCAGCGCCGCCAGGGTGTCGATATCCGCGTCGGAGATGTGCCGCCGGTCCTCCCGCAGGTGTGCGGTGATCCCATCGGCGCCGGCCATCAGGGCGATCTCCGCCGCCCGCGCCGGATCGGGATAGGTCTCGCCGCGCGCATTACGGATCGTCGCGACGTGATCGATGTTCACCCCCAGGCGCAGCCGGCTCATGCCACCAGCCTTCGGCTACCCGGCTCCTCCGCGGGGATCGAGGCGAGCTCGGCCGGCAGGGCGTCGGCAGGATAGGCGGGGACCTCGAGCGTCGCCAGGGCGATCATCGGAGCGCCCGAGTCGGCCTTGCCGCCGGAGCGGTCGACGATGCACGCCGCGCAAACCACCTCGCCCCCCGCCTCTCGGATCGCCTCGACACATTCGCGCGAGGAGAGTCCGGTGGAGACGATATCCTCGACCATCGCCACGCGCGCCCCGGGCTCAATTCCAAAGCCCCGGCGGAACCGCAGCTTGCCGCCCTCGCGCTCGACATAGAGCGAGGGAACGCCCAGGTGGCGCGCGGTTTCGTAGCCGGGAATGATCCCGCCGACGGCCGGCGAGACGCAGACGTCCACCTGCCCGACCCGCTCCTGGATCAGCCGCGCCAGGGCCTTGCATAGGCGCTCCGCCCGCTCGGGGTGCATGAACACCAGGTTCTTCTGCAGGAAGACCCCAGAGTGGAGGCCGGAGGAGAGGACGAAATGGCCCTCGCGCAGGGCGCCCGCCTCGCGGAATTCCTTCAGGACGTCGTCATTGGTCATGGGCCGTGATTACACCGGCCGACCGCCCGAGGCGAGGCGCCGGGCCTCACCCATGGATCCGCTCCACCGTCTCCACGCTTGGACACGCTCGCATCGCAGCTTCGATGTGGGTCAGGTGCCGCGCATCCTTGACCTCCACGTCGAAATCCACGTCGAAGAAGTCGGAGTGCCGGTGGCGCATGTTCACGCCGGTGATGTTGCCGCCGGCCTCGCCGATGATGGTGCAGACCTCGCCCAGCACCCCTGGCGCGTCGCGGATCGTCGCGTGCACGCGCGTCTTGGCGAGACTGTTGCGCTCGGCTTCCGCCGTCCACTGCAGGTCCCGCCAAAGCTCCTGTTGCTCCTCGAACTGGGCGAGCTGGCCGCAATCGAGGGTGTGGACGTCAAGTGCGCCGTCGGGGTGCACGATGCCGACGATCCGGTCCCCCGGCACCGGCCGGCAGCACGGGGCCAGACGCAGGGAGGCGCCCGGCGAAAGGCCGCTGCCGCGGAAATTCACCGGCGCGGCCTGGTCTTCCAGACGCACGCGCGCCGTGGCTGCGGCCTTGTCGACTTCCGCCAGGCCGGGGAACACCGCCTCGAGGACCTGGGCTGGCGAAATGCGCCCGCGGCCCACGGTCTGGAACAGTTCGCCCTCGCCGGCGGCGGCGAACCGGTCGAGCGCCGGCCGAAGCGAGACGCCACTCAGCGACTTGCCGGCCTTGAGGAAGGTCTGCTCGACAGCCGCCCGGCCGATCCGCTGGAATTCCTCGCGCTCCGAGAGTCGGATGTGGCGGCGTATCGCCGAGCGCGCGCGACTCGTGACCGTCAGACTCTGCCAGTCCGCGGGCGGCGATGGCACCGAGCCGCGGATCACCTCCACCACGTCGCCATTCTGCAGCGCGGTCCGCAGGGGGCGCAGCTCGCCGTTGATCTTCACCCCGATGCACGTGTCGCCAATATCGGTATGGAGCGCGTAGGCGAAATCGAGCGGCATGGCCCCGCTTGGCAGACTGATCAACCGACCCTTGGGGGTGAAGACGAACACCTGGTCGAGGAACATCTCGAGGCGTGCGTGCTCGAGCAGATCCTCGGCGTCGCCACCCTGTTCGAGCACCTTGACCAGCTCGCGCAGATTGTTGGTTGGATCCGAGCCGCCGGCGGCGGCCTGGTCATCCGGATCGAAGGCGTAGGTCTGGTTCTTGTAGCGCCAGTGAGCGGCCACGCCCTCCTCAGCCACCCGGTCCATGGCCTCCGTCCGGATCTGCATCTCGAGGCGAAGTCCGCGAGGCCCGGCGACGGTGGTATGCAGCGAACGATAGTTGTTGGACTTCGGGTGCGAGATGAAGTCCTTGAAGCGGTCAGGCACGCAGGGCCACGCCCGGTGGACGACGCCTAGCGCCCGGTAGCATTCGTCCTCGGACCCCACGATCACCCGAAACCCATAGATGTCGGAGAGCTTGTCGAAGCCGATCGATTTGCGCTGGAGCTTCCGCCATATCGAATAGGCGGTCTTCTCGCGGCCGATGACGCGGCAGGTGACCCCGGCTTCTTCCAGACGCCGCGAGATCGCCTCGCTGGCCATGGCGACGGCCTTGCCCTGGTTGGTGCGCAGGGTCTCGAGCCGCCGGATGATGGCGTTGCGCGCGACGGGATTGAGGTGGGAGAACGCGAGGTCCTCGAGCTCGGAACAGATCCTGTGGCAACCGATCGAGCGGGCCAGCGGGGCGTAGATCTCGAGGGTTTCACGGGCGATCCGCTCGCGCTTGGCCGCGCTCTTGATGAAGCCGAGCGTCCGCATGTTGTGCAGTCGGTCCGCCAGCTTCACCAGGAGGACCCGGACGTCCTTCGAGACGGCCAGGATGAACTTCCTCAGGTTCTCCGCCTGCCGCTTGTAGTCGGCGGTGATCTCGAGGTTGGAAAGCTTGGTGACGCCTTCGACGAGTTCCCCGACCTCGGGGCCGAACAGGCGGTCGACATCCTCGCGGGTGACCTCCGTGTCCTCGATCACGTCGTGCAGCAGGGCCGTGACGATGGTCGGGGTGTCGAGGCGATAGTCGGTGAGGATCCCCGCCACCTCGATCGGGTGGGCGAAATAGGGATCGCCCGAGGCGCGGGTCTGGGAGCCGTGCATGCGAACGGCGTAGACGTAGGCCCTGTTGAGCAGAGCCTCGTCGGCGGTCGGATCGTACGCGCGGACGCGGTCGATCAATTCATATTGGCGCAGGAATTTTGGAGCCGCGGCCTTGGGCGCGGTGGAAGGTTGGCTCTGAGCGACGTCCAGGCTCAGTAGCGCTCCTCCTGTCCGCCATCGCGGTCGCTCTGAAGAGCCCGCACCAGTTCCTGCTCGCTCATCTGAGCGTGGGTCGGATCCGCCAGCAGGGCCAGGGTTTCGGCTTCTTCCTCGGCCTCGGAATGCTCATCCACGCGCTGCAGGCTGCTGATCAGCGATTCCTTCAGCTCGTCCGGACTGACCGTGTCGTCGGCAATCTCCCGCAGGGCGACGACCGGGTTCTTGTCGTTGTCACGATCGACGGTGAGGCCGGAACCGGCAGCGATCGCACGCGCGCGGGTGGCCGCGAGCAGAACGAGGTTGAAGCGGTTCGGGACCTTTTCGACGCAGTCCTCGACGGTGACGCGGGCCATGAAGTCTCACAGGGATGTGGGGAGATCGATCTGTCCACATAGGGTCACGGCGGCGGCTTGGCAACTGATCCCTGCCGAAGCGAATCACTCCGGCGACGCGTCGGCGCCGATTTCGGCGGCGCCGGCTAGGTCCCTCGCCGTTCTCCCGAGAACCGGATGACGCCAGTCTGGAGCGATCTCGGCCAGCGGCCCCATCACGAAGCGCCGAAGATGGGCCCTCGGGTGGGGCAGCTTCAGGTCCGCCAGGTCGATCACATGGCGTCCAAGGGCGATCAGGTCCAGGTCGAGGGTCCGCGGTGCGTTGGGGAGCGTTCTGACCCGGCCGAAGCGGGCTTCGACCCCCCTGAGCGCTTCCATCGCCGCCTCGGGTCCTAAAGCCGTCTCGACAAGGACGACTCCATTGAGATAGTCAGGATCTGTAGGTTCGGGCCAAGCACTGGCGCGCCACCAGCGCGAGGCCCGCGCTACGTTAAATCCGGCGCCGGGCAGGGCTGCCACGGCCGCGTCGAGCAGATCCCGAGACGAGCCGAACTCGCCTGGCAGGTTCGAGCCTAAGGCGATGACGCCGATTTCTTCGAGTGACGCTTTACGCGTAGTGTTCAAGGGACGACC
>DATHPX010000239.1:0-9235 GCA_035483335.1 Caulobacteraceae bacterium
GCGTTAGGCAGTTCGTATCCGTTGACAGCCTGGGAGAAGACGCCGCTCGACGACGCGGCGCCCACGGGCCGCGCGTTCGGCTGCAGAGCGAAAGGATCGAGGGCGTCGACATAGCAGGCCCCCGTGGCCACGCCGCCTACATCGGTGCAGCCGGATTGGATCCTGGTGTAATCCAGGCCGTAGGTCAGGGTCAGATCCAGATGACGGACCGGCTTCCAATACGCCTCGAGTTCCACCCCCTCGGATACGGCGCGCGGGATGTTGATGAACTCGGTCAAGGTGACGTCGCCGGCAGGCACGCCGATGGGCACCTGGTCGTTGTAGTAGCCGTAGTGGAAGGCGTCGATATCGACCGTGGCGGTGTTGCCGATCGTCCGCTTATAGCCGATCTCCACGTCATTGACGTATTCGGGCGCCGCCTCGGGGTTGAAACCGACGTAGCCGGCGTTGAAGGCGAAGGCCTTGTAGCCGCGGTTATAGCGGACATAGGCCAGGGTGTTGTCGTCGGGGGTCCATTCCACCCCGACGGTGCCGGTCAGGGCGCTCGAGTGGTCGCTGAGGCACCGCCCATAGTCGCCGGCGTACTGGCCGCTGCCGATCAGATACGGGAGACTGCAGACGCCCTTGCCAGGATTGGGGTCGATCTCGATCGGTGAGATGTCGATCGCCGGCAGCAGGCTGCCATAGGTGTAGGGACTCAGTATGTTGCTGCCGAAGTCTATATACCTCGTCTCTTCCTGTCCGTGCTTCCAGTCGAACGTGTAGCGAGCCCCGGCGGTGAACTTGAGGTGGGGATAGAACTTCCAGTCGATCTGGGCGTAGGCCGCAGCGCTCTGGATCCGGTCCTGGTAGTCCAGCAACAGGTAGTTGCCGCTCGGATTGGCTGGGGCCAGCGCCGAGGCGGGAATCGGCTGGCCTGCCGCCCCCGCGGCGATCGCAGGCGCGATCCCTGCAAGTGAGACCGGCGCGAAGATCTGCGGTTGGGCCAACTCCTGGAAATCTTCCGGGTTGTTGTCCGTTTCCCAGAAATAATAGAGACCGGCGATGTACTGGAACGGTTTGTTCCAGGTCGACGCAATCTGGATCTCGTGGCTGGACCAATCGGTCTGGGTGGTGAAGCTGAATTCCTGTGCCGGGTTTACCGTCAGCGGACCACACAAGCCTGGATTCACGAAATTATGCAGCAGGTAGCAAAGATTGGTCGACGTGCTGAAGCCTGCTGCGAGCGGCACCTGGTACGACGTGATCGGCGAGTCGCCGTTATAGAAGTATGAGGTGTGCAGCTCGTAATGGTACTGGCTGTACCCACCGATGTACTTGATGTCAAAACCGTCGAAATGGTGCGTCCAGTGCAGGACGAATGTGTATGCCTTATTGACGGTGATGTCGGTCGGAATCGAGTGCGCGAACTCTCTGATGTTGCCGCTGGTCACGATCGGATTGTTGTCTCCAATCTGGCCCACCACAGAACCAGGCACCGCCCCGCCCCCGTATGGGAAGTTCGGGTTGAAGGTTAGCTGGCCATAGCCCATCAGGGCCGTGCCGTAATTGCCCGGCGTGGGCGTGCCGAGCAACGAGCCCGGGCCACCGCGGTCATGGTTGAATCCGACGACATAGGTGTCGAACCAGATGTCGTCGCTGTCGGTCTTGTACTCCAGCTGGAAGTCGCCATAGGGGTCGTGCTTCACGCCCCCCTCGCTCGGCGTGCCGGGCGCCAGATTCTGGAACCAGCCCTGCGTCTGGTTCTCGTCATAGGCGCTCAGGCGGAAGTCCAGGTGAGGCGCGATGGGGCCGGTGACCGTGAACTCGAACTTCGTATAGCCGTAGTTGCCGGCGATCGCCCGCACCTCGCCGCCGAACTCGTCCTGGGGGCGCTTGGAGATGGTGTTGATCAGGCCGCCGATCGAGTTGCGGCCGTAGAGGGTGCCTTGCGGCCCCTCGAGCACCTCGACCTGGTCGATGAGCATGTCGTCGCGGCCGACGAGGAAGGTCGAGTTGGAATAGAAGTCGTCATAATAGACGGCGACGGCCGAGTCGGCGGTGTAGAGGTTGGTGTCGCGCGACAGTCCGCGCATTGCCGGCCGGTCGAGCTGGCTCGAATAGACCAGACCCGGCGTGAAGTTGGTCATGTCCTGGACGGTTTCGATGCCCTTGAGATTACGATCCTTCGCGGTGAAGGCCGTAACGGCCTCCGGGACATTCTGGATGTTCGCTTCGCGCTTTTCCGCGGTGACAACGATCTCGCCCACCGTGGCGTCGGCGGCCGCGGGAGCGGATGGAGCGGCGGCGGCCACGGGCGCTGTGGCGGCCTGACCCCAGGCCGTCCCGCCCATCATCGCCAGGACGCTGAGCGCCCCAGACATCAACCAAACCTGCCGCTTCATTCGTCTCCTCCTTCGCGGCCCGTTTGGCCGCGACCTCCGCACGTTGGCGCCCGTGTTCCGGACGCATTGGGGGCGGGGGTTTGACGTTACCGTAAACGGCAATCAAGCGGAGCGTTGTGCAACAGCGAGGATATGGTTGTGAGTGTGGCGTTCGTGCCGCAGTGCAGCGTGCGGAGTCGCACGCCGCGACCTCGATTTTCGTCGGGCGGCGACGATACCGTACGGACGAACCTGAGCTTTATCGACAGCGTTGAATGGTCGAGCGGTGATAGTGGGAAAGTGTACTCAAGTCTAAGTGAACGGAAATGGCGACACCGTTTTGACGTATTCGTCGACGGCGAGTCCGTGGTTGACGGGCTCGGCGGCGCGTTGAGGACAGCCGGTTCTTTCGCAGATGCGACAAGCCGGCCCAATCTGTGTCACCGCGGGATGCTCGAGATCGAGGCCCTTCGCATAGGCCAGACGGCCTGCGAACTTGAGCTCGCAACCCACGCCGATCGCCAACTCGGAGTCCTCTTCGCCATGAGGCGGCGCGACGCGACGGACGGTGCGGACGAACGTGAAATAGCGCGCGCCGTCGATGGTCTCGACGATCTGGGTGAGCACGCGGCCCGGCGCCCGGAATGCGGCGTGGATCTTCCATCGCGGGCACGCGCCGCCGAAGCGGGAAAACGGGAAGGCGCCGCCGGCGAACCGCTTCGACGGATTGCCCGCCGCATCGACCCTCATCATGAAGAAGGGAATCCCTCGCGCGGTCGGGCGCGAGAGTGTGGTCAGCCGGTGGCACACCTGCTCGAACCCGGCGCCGAAGCGGGTCCGCACGAGCTCCACATCGTAGCCTGTCCGTTCGCAGAGATCGCGGAACGGCTCGTAGGGCATCATCTGGGCCGCGGCCAGATAGTTGGAGAGGGAGACCTTCAGCAGGGAGGCCGTCGCGGCGTCAGGCGGAGCCGCCCGCTCGACGAGGGCGGACAGCGTCTCCCCGTTCTCCAGCACGCCGAGCTGATAGGCGATTGCGAAAGCGCGGCCTGCGCCGTCCAGCCGCTCGGAGAGGATGAGGCGGCGGCTGTGGCGGTCGTATCTGCGCACGACGTCGGGCAGGAATTCGCTGGGGGCCACGCGCACGGCGACGGAAAAGCGCGCCGACAACCGTTCGCGCGCGGAGGCGGCGAAGGCGTGGGGGTCCGAGCCCAGGTCCGCGGCCAGCGCCTCGCCCAACTCCTCCAGCTCGGGGAAGAAGTTCCTCTGCGCCTGGAAGTAGGAGGTGACCCATTCCGAGGGGGTGATGAGCGCGCCCGCCGAGCCGGCCAGACTTCCTTCGCCGCCGATCGCGCCGCCGGCGCGACGCCACTCGCCGTGCGAGCGGTAGAGGCGCACGAGCGCCTCGGCGACGCCCGGAGCATTCTCGGCCACCTCGCCGATCTCGTGCCGGGGAACCGCCAGGTCACGGAACATCGGGTCAGCCAGCACCTCGGCCAGGTCCTGCACGCCACCGGCGTCGGCCTCGCCCGAGAGGCTGCGGACATCGACGTCGTAGGTCTGCGCCAGGCGTAAAAGGACCTGCGCGGTCAGCGGCCGCTGGTTTCGTTCGAGGTGGTTGAGATAGCTTGGGGAGACGCCGAGATCCTCGGCCATCCGCGTCTGGGTCAGGCCGAGGTCCCGCCGGATCCGGCGCAGGCGCGCACCCAGGAACAGCTTGCGATCGGATGGCGCGGCAGGCACGCCGGAGTTTGTCACATAGTGACCGACTCGCACAAGTCACGTTTTGACAACCTCTCCTTTCTCCGCGTTAGGGCGCTTGTGACCGCATCGACCCCGCGTTTAACGGGAAGGCCTCGCGCAGGACGTCGCGCGGCAAGGAGAGTGATACGATGACGAGCTTCCAGGAACTGGTCCCGGGCGCGCCGGCCGGTCGCTTCGACAGTGTCGAGCGCCCCTATTCGCCCGCCGACGTCGAGAAGCTCCGCGGCTCGGTGCCGATCGCCTACACCCTCTCGGAGCGCGGCGCGAACCGGCTCTGGAAGTCCCTTCACAGCGAGCCGTTCATCAATGCGCTCGGTGCGGTCACGGGCAATCAGGCGATGCAGATGGCTCGCGCTGGGCTGCAGGCCATCTATCTCTCGGGCTGGCAGGTCGCGGCGGACAACAACACCGCCGGCGCCATGTACCCCGACCAGAGCCTCTACCCGGCCAATTCGGCGCCCGAACTGGCGCGGAAGATCAACCGCACCCTGCAGCGGGCCGATCAGGTCGAGCACGCCGAGGGCGGCGCCAAGCGCGACTGGTTCCTGCCGATCGTGGGCGACGCCGAGGCCGGCTTCGGCGGCCCGCTCAACAGCTTCGAGATCATGAAGGCCTTCATCGAAGCGGGCGCCGCCGGCGTCCACTTCGAAGACCAGCTCGCCAGCGAGAAGAAGTGCGGGCACATGGGCGGCAAGGTGCTCATCCCCACCGCCGCGCACGAGCGCAACCTGGTCGCCGCGCGCCTGGCCGCCGACGTCTGCGGCGTGCCGACCCTCACCTTCGCGCGCACCGACGCCGAGTCGGCCAAGCTGATCACGTCAGACATCGACGAGCGTGACCGGCCGTTCATCGAGGAAGGCGAGCGCACCGCCGAGGGCTTCTATCGCCTGAAGGACGGCACGGGCCTGCAGCACTGCATCGCCCGCGGCCTCGCCTATGCGAAGTACGCAGACGCCCTGTGGTGGGAAACTTCGCACCCCAACCTCGATGAGGCTCGCGAGTTCGCCGAAGCGGTGCACAAGGTCTATCCGGGCAAGCTGCTGGCCTACAACTGCTCGCCCTCGTTCAACTGGGAAGCCAACATCGACAAGGCGACGATCGCCAAGTTCCAGCGCGAGCTGGGCGCCATGGGCTACAAGTTCCAGTTCGTGACCCTGGCCGGCTTCCACAGCCTGAACATGGGCATGTTCGAGCTGGCCCTGGGCTATAAGGACCGCGGCATGGCCGCCTATTCTGAGCTGCAGCAGAAGGAATTCGCTGCGGAGTCCCAGGGTTATTCGGCGACCCGCCACCAGCGCGAAGTCGGCACAGGCTACTTCGACGAAGTGGCGATGGTCATCTCCGGCGGCCGGTCCTCCACCACCGCGCTGGCAGATTCGACCGAGGCGGCGCAGTTCAAGCCAGAGACCGTCAAGGCCGCCGCGTACTAGGATGTTGACGAGGGGCCGGCGCTCGCCGGCCTCTCGATCATCCGCCGGCGGGTCGCGGAACCGCGTCTCGCCTCGATCGCAGTGACATCATTGGGAGCGCGTAGCGCCATGGCCGATTCGGCGAGCCTTACCTCCGTCGAGATCCTCGGGCCCGTGGAGGGCCGCGCGGCCGAGGTCCTCACGCCCCAGGCTCTGGACTTCCTCGCCGGACTCCACCGCCGCTTCGACGCGCGCCGCCGCGAGCTCCTGGCCGCGCGCATGGCGCGGCAGGCCCGGTTCGACGCCGGCGAGAAGCCGGACTTCCTCCCAGAGACCGCGTCCGTGCGCGCCGGAGACTGGCGCGTGGCGCCCATTCCGGCCGACCTGCAGGACCGACGGGTGGAGATTACCGGGCCGGTCGACCGCAAGATGATCATCAACGCTCTCAACTCCGGGGCGAAGGTGTTCATGGCCGACTTCGAGGACGCCACCTCCCCGACCTGGGCCAACCTCGTCGAAGGCCAGATCAACCTGATGGATCGTTGGGCGGGGAAGCTCGACTTCACCGACCCGTCCAGCGGCAAGGCCTATGCTCTGTCCGACAAGCCGGCGGTGCTGCTCGTGCGCCCCCGCGGCTGGCACCTGCCCGAACGCCATGCGCGGGTGGACGGCGAGCCGATGAGCGGCTCCCTTTTCGACTTCGGGCTCTATTTCTTCCACAACGCCAAGGCGATGCCGGCCCGCGGAACCGGGCCCTACTTCTATCTGCCGAAGATGGAATCGCACCTCGAAGCGCGGCTCTGGAACGACGTCTTCGTCCACGCCCAGGAGACGCTGGGCGTGCCCCAGGGAACGATCAAGGCCACCGTGCTGATCGAGACCCTGCCGGCCGCCTTCGAGATGGACGAGATTATCTACGAACTGCGCGAGCACATGGCCGGCCTCAACTGCGGCCGCTGGGACTACATCTTCTCCTACATCAAGCGTCTGGGCCGCCAGGCTGACGCCCTGACTCCCGACCGCTCGGCGATGATGATGGGCAAGGCTTTTTTGGGGGCCTACTCCCTGGCCTTGATCAAGACCTGCCACCGTCGCGGCGCCTTCGCCATGGGCGGCATGGCCGCCCAGATCCCGGTGCGCGGCGACCCCGCGATTAACGAGGCCGCATTCGCCAAGGTGCGCGCGGACAAGGAACGCGAGGCCGGCGATGGCCATGACGGAACCTGGGTCGCCCACCCCGACCTGGTCCCCGTGGCCATGGAGGTGTTCGACCGTCTCATGCCCGGCCCCAACCAGCTCGCAAAGCTGCGCGAGGACGTGTCTATCGACCGCGGAGCCCTGCTGAAGGTGCACGACGGCGTGCGGACCCTGGCGGGACTTCGCGACAACATCCGCGTGGGCGTCCAGTACATCGAGGCCTGGCTGCGGGGCCGGGGCGCCGTTCCGCTCTACAACCTGATGGAGGACGCAGCGACGGCCGAGATCAGCCGCGCCCAGATCTGGCAGTGGCTGCAGCGGGGCGCGAAGCTCGACGATGGCCAGACCGTCACGCCCGACCTCTTCAAGCGCACGCTGGATGAGGAAATGGCCGCGCTGAAGGCGAGCCTGGGCGGTTTCGAAAGCGGCCGCTTTGCCGAAGCGATTGAGCTCTTCTCCCGCATGAGCCTGGCGCCCCAGTTCGAGGAATTCCTCACTCTGCCCGCCTACGGCATCCTGGAGTCCTGAGCCTCCGACGCTTGTGGGCGCGGAGATATTGCCCGAACCGCCCTCCTTCGCCTGCAACAAACAACCGTTGCCGTGACGACTGACGCTAGGGAGGCGATTGATCGGGGGCGGGGGGGCGGCTAACGATCGGCGCAATTCAGCCGAGGAAAACGCCCATGACCGCCATCAACGAGGTGACCGACTATTCGCGCGACGGCGACGTTGGGGTGATCACGCTCAACTCCCCGCCGGTGAACGCCCTGTCTGCCAATGTCCGCGACGGCCTGGCCGGCGGGATGAAGGCGGCTCTCGACGATGCGGGCGCCCAGTCGATCGTCCTCATCTGCGAGGGTCGGACCTTCATCGCCGGCGCGGACATCACTGAGTTTGGCGGCCCCCAGAAGGGCGCGAGCCTGTTCGAGGTGCAGGACGCCATCGAGGGCTCGACCAAGCCGGTGATCGCGGCGATCCACGGCACTGCGCTTGGCGGCGGTCTGGAGGTCGCTCTCGCATGCCACTACCGCGTGGCCGTTCCGTCCGCCCGCTGCGGCCTGCCTGAGGTGAACCTCGGCCTCCTGCCTGGCGCTGGCGGCACGCAGCGCCTGCCGCGGATCGTGGGCCCGCAGAAGGCCATGGAGATGGTCACCAGCGGCCAGCACGTTCCGGCAAAAGAGTGTCTGGCGATGGGCCTGGTCGACGAGATCGTCGAGGAGGGCAAGCTGCGCGACGGCGCGGTCGCCTTCGCCCGCAAGGTCGTCGCCGAACATCGCCCGCTGAAGAAGGTCCGCGAGTCCAACCAAAAGGTGGAAGCGGCCCGCGGCCATCCCGAGATCTTCGCCGATTTCCGCAAGGCCAACGCCCGCCGGTTCCGCGGCTTCCTCGCGCCCGAATACAACATCCGCTGCATCGAGGCGGCGGTGAACCAGCCGTTCGAGGAGGGGCTGAAGACCGAGCGCAAGCTGTTCGGCGAACTGCTCACCGGCTCTCAGAGCGCCGCCCAGCGCTACGGCTTCTTCGCCGAGCGCCAGGCCGCCAAGATCCCCGATGTGCCGGACGACACGCCCGTCATCCCGGTGAACAAGGTCGGCATCATCGGCGCGGGCACCATGGGCGGCGGCATCGCGATGAACTTCCTGAACATCGGGATTCCGGTGACCCTCGTGGAGGTGAAACAGGAGGCGCTCGACCGAGGACTGAAGGTCGTCAGGAGTAACTACGAACGTTCGCGGACCGCGAGGCCGGAGGAGACGGAGGCCCGAATGAGCCGCCTCTCCGGTTCGCTGGACATGAACGCCCTCGCCGATTGCGACCTCGTGATCGAGGCTGTGTTCGAGCGGATGGACATCAAGAAGGACATCTTCAGCCGACTGGACGCCATCTGCAAACCGGGCGCGATCCTCGCCACCAACACCTCGGGCCTCAACGTCGACGAGATCGCCTCGGCGACAAAGCGGCCTGAGGCCGTGATCGGCCTGCACTTCTTCTCGCCGGCCAACGTCATGAAGCTGCTGGAGGTCGTCCGCGCCGACCGCACCTCCAAGGAGGTGATCAACACCTCGATGAAGCTGTCGCGCAAGATCGGCAAGATCGCCGCCCTGGTGGGGGTCTGCCCCGGCTTCGTGGGCAACCGGATCCTGGGTGCGCGGCAGCGCGAGGCTCAGAAGCTGATGTTCGAGGGCGCCATGCCGTGGGACATCGACCGGGTGCTCTACGACTTCGGCTTCCCCATGGGCCCGTTCGCGATGAGCGACCTCGCAGGCCTCGACATCGGCTGGGTGAAGGAGAAGTCGAAGGGCGAGACGATCCGCGACGTGCTCTGCGAGATGGACCGCCGCGGCCAGAAGACGGGCGCGGGCTATTACGACTACGACGAGAACCGCGTGGCGCGGCCCTCCCCTGTCACCGAGAAGGTGATCAAGGAGTTCGTGGCCAAGTCGGGCGTGAACGCGCGCGAGATCACCGACGAGGAGATCCTCGAACGGTGCCTCTATCCGA
>DATHPX010000240.1:0-11075 GCA_035483335.1 Caulobacteraceae bacterium
GGCAGGATTCCCATCGCGCCCATCACGGCCAGAGCGATCGGCAGGTCGAAGTGATTGCCTTCCTTTGGCAGATCGGCGGGAGCGAGGTTTGCGACGAGGCGTCCCGGCGGCATGGCCAGTCCCAGGCCGGCAAAGGCCGCGCGCACCCGCTCGCGCGCCTCGCCGACCGCCTTGTCGGGCAAGCCCACGACGACGAAGCTGCTGTTCGCCCCGCCGGTCTTCTGCACCTCCACCTCGACACGGCGCGCCTCAACCCCATCGAAAGCGACGGACACGATCCTGGACGCCATGCGTCACCCATGCAATTTGCAAAATATGGAGGAGCTATCCCACCGATCCAGACGAATGGCAACGGCGAAGCGGATCGGCGAGCCGCCGGGCCTTGCCTGACGCGCCGTGAGCGTGATCCCGTGCCTGCCTCAGCAGGAGGCGTGCATGGCCGACGAGATCATCCTTCACCACTACTGGAACTCACCATTTTCCGAGAAGGTGAGGCTCCTCTTGGGGATCAAGGGTCTCGCCTGGCGGGGAGTGATCCAGCCGGTGATCATGCCAAAGCCCGACCTGATCCCCCTCACCGGCGGATACCGGCGGATCCCGGTGATGCAGATCGGAGCGGACGTCTTTCTCGACAGCGCCGCGATCATGGCCGAGATCGAGCGGCGCCATCCGAACACACCGGTAATCGGCGGCGCGGACTGGGCGATCAACGCCTGGGCCGACCGGGTGCTCTTCCAACCCGTTGTGGCGATCATCTTTGGCGCCATCGGCGGCGCGATCGATCCGGCCTTCGTGAAGGACCGCGAAGCGATGTCGGGGCGCCCGTTCGACGCCGCCGCCATGAAGGCCGCCGGCCCTTCGGCGCGCGGGCAGTTCCGCGCCGCCCTGGCGTGGCTGGAGGAACAGCTTGGCGCCCGCGGCCCCTATGTGGGAGGCGAGAGACCCTCGCTCGGCGACATCGCGTTCTGGCTCAACGTCTGGTTCTACGGGAATGTCCTGGAGGCCCAGCTCGAGCACGACCTCGCCGCCTTCCCACGCGCGAGCGCCTGGCGCGAGCGGATCGCGGCGATCGGCTGCGGGACGCACACCGAGATGTCGCCGGCGGAGGCGCTCCGCATTGCAGCCGCCAGCGAGCCGGACGCGACTTTGCAGAATGACCACGACCCGGGCGATCCGTCCGGCCTATCGCCCGGCGCGTCGGTCCTTGTGAGCGCGGATGACTACGGCCGCGACCCCATCGCCGGCAGCCTCGTCGCCGCGGGTCCCGAGGCCATTGTCATCTCACGCCGGTCGCCGGAGCTTGGACAGCTGAACCTGCATTTTCCCCGGGCGGGCTATGTGCTGAACGCCGCCTGAGGCGACCTCGTCACCGTCTCAGCTGCTCGATCCGGTCCCACAGGATGGCGGCGGCGTCGGGTCCGCCGAAGCGCTTGAGTTGCTGGGCGCCGGTCGGCGAGGTGACGTTGATCTCGGTGAGGTAGTCGCCGATCACGTCGATGCCGACGAAGAGAAGGCCTCGCCGCTTCAGCTCAGGGCCGATCACGCGACAGATCTCCTCGTCTCGAAAGGTCAGACCGACCGCCTCGGCGCGGCCCCCACGGGCAAGGTTCGAGCGGACCTGGCCGGCGCCTGGGATGCGGTTGATCGCCCCCACCGGCTCGCCGTCTACAAGCAGGATCCGCTTGTCGCCGGCTGAGACTGCGGGAATGAACTTCTGGGCGATGACGGATTCGCGCCCGATCATCGCGTGCAGCTCGAGGAGGGCGTCCAGGTTCGGATCGTCCGGGCGCAGGCGCACAACGCCCGAGCCGGCGCCGCCGTAGAGCGGCTTGAGCACCATGTCACCGTGCCGCGCGCGGAAATCGTAGATTGCATCGGGATCGCTCGTGATCAGGGTGGGCGGCTGCAGGCCGGGAAAGTCGGTGACGAACAGCTTTTCCGGGGCGTTGCGCACTTCGGCGGGGTTGTTCACCACCAGGGTCGCCGGGTGGATCCGCTCAAGCAGGTGAGCTGCGGTGACATAGGCCATGTCGAAGGGCGGGTCCTGGCGCATCAGGACCACGTCCATCTCGGCGAGGGCGCGTGTCTCGAACTGGCCCAGCGCATGGTGGTCGCCCTTGACGTCGCGCAGCGTAAGAGGCCGTCCGCGGGCGAGCACCTTGCCGTCCTCCATGGCCAGCCGCTCGGGCCCATAGACCCAGAGGCTGTGGCCGCGGGACTGGGCCTCCATCATCAGCAGGAAGGTGGTGTCCGTCTCGATGTTGATCCGTTCGACCGGGTCCATCTGGACGGCGACATTCAGCGGCATGGGGCCCCTCTTTGCGGCGGCAACGGCTAGTCCTGGTCCCGCCAGGCGTCGCGTATATGGCGGGGAAGCCGACCTGGGGCGAGAGCGATCAGATCCAGGCGAACCGGAGCATTGGCGAACTCCCGCCGACGAGCGGAGATCGAGCGGGCCGCGCTCACCAGCCTGCGCCGCTGCGCCCAGCTCACGGCATCCAAGGCCTCGGCGAGCGTGCGGCGGCGCTTGACCTCCACGACGGCGACGACGCCGCGCCGCACGGCCAGCAGGTCGATTTCGCCTCCGCCCGTCCGCAGCCGAAACCCCAGAAGGCGATAGCCCTTGGCCATCAGCCACAGGGCGCAGAGCCACTCGCTGCGGCGCCCTGAGCGGCGCGCCCGCGCGCCCCGCACGCTGCGCTCTGAACTCACTTCCGAGCGTCCTTCAGCGCCAATGCGCGGGAGTAGAGGTCACGGCGGGAGAGGCCCAGCGCCTTGGCCACCTCTGCCGCCCCCGCGGCCGGACCAAGCCGGGCGACGGCTTCGGCGAGGGCCTCATCGGCCTCAGCAAGGCTGATCCGCTCAACCGCCGGCGGACCCACGACCACGACGATCTCGCCCTTCGGTTCCCGACATCTGGGGTCCGCGGCCAGTTCGGCGAGGGAACCGCGCAACACCGTCTCGTGCAGCTTGGTCAGCTCTCGTGCGACAGCCGCTTCGCGCGGCCTGAAGACCGCGGCCATGTCCGCAAGGCTGTCAGCCAGCCTGGGCCCGGTTTCGTAGAACACCAGGGTCGCGCGGATCGGCGCGAGCTCCTCGAACAGCGACCGGCGCGCGGCGGCCTTTGTCGGCGGGAAGCCGGCGAACAGGAAGCGGTCCGTGGGCAGGCCCGCGGCGGCCAGCGCCGCCAGGCTCGCCGAGGCGCCCGGCACGGGGAAGACGTCGGCGCCCTGGGCGGCCGCCTCGCGCACGAGGCGATAGCCGGGGTCGGAAACGAGCGGCGTGCCCGCGTCGGAGGTGAGCGCGATCCGCGCTCCCTCGGCCAGCCGCTGCAGGATCATCGGGCGCACGCGTTCGGCGGCGTGCTCGTCATATCGCTCGAGACGGGCGGAGATCCGGTGGGCCGCCAGCAGCTTGCCGCCGACGCGCGTGTCCTCGCAAAGGACGAGGTCGACGCCCGACAGCACGTCCAGGGCGCGAAGGGTAATGTCGCGCAGGTTCCCGATCGGCGTCGACACCACGTACAGGCCCGGGGCCAGGGCGGCGTTCGCGCGTTCGTCAGGCTCTCGGGCCTGGACCTTGGGCATCGGCGCTCCTGGTTTGGACGGGGCGATCTCTCCGGGCGAAGGCGCAATGGTCAAGAGCGAGGCCCACAGCTAAAGTGATCGCCGATCAGTTTTCTTGGCGGGGGAAGCAGCGACGGTCATGGAGCATTTCGACGTCCTGGTGGTGGGGGCCGGCATCTCGGGTGTCGGCGCGGCCTACCATCTGAAGACACGCTGTCGAGGGGCCAGCTTCGCCATCTTCGAGGCGCGGCAGTCGATCGGTGGCACCTGGGACTTGTTCCGCTATCCGGGCATCCGCTCCGACTCCGACATGTACACCCTGGGTTTCGCCTTCCGCCCGTGGACGGAATCCAAGGCGATCGCCGACGGCCCCTCGATCCTGAAGTACCTGCGCGAGACCGTAACCGAACACGACCTCGCATCGTACATCCGTTTTGGCCGCAAGGTGCGGTCCGCCGCCTGGGATTCCCGGACCTCCCGCTGGACGGTGGACTACGAGGAGGGCCCCGAGCGCGTCCGCCGCCAGGTGACATGCGGGTTCCTGCACATGTGCGCCGGCTATTACAACTACGACGCGGGATACCGCCCCCGCTTCGAGGGCGAGGAGACCTTCGGCGGGCTGATCGTCCATCCGCAGTTTTGGCCCGAAGGCCTGGACTATGCCGGCAAGCGCGTGGTCGTCATCGGCAGTGGCGCCACCGCGGTGACGCTCGTGCCGGAAATCGCCAAGACCGCCGGTCACGTCACCATGCTGCAGCGCTCGCCCACCTATGTGGTTTCGCGACCGGCCGAGGACGCCTTTGCCAACAAGCTGAGGCGGTGGCTGCCCTCCCGCCTCGCCTATGGGATCATCCGATGGCGGAATGTTCTGTTCGGCCTGTACTTCTACAACCTCACGCGCAAGAAGCCGGCCGAGGCCAAGGCGCGCATCATCGAGATGGTCAAGGCGCAGCTCGGTCCCGACTACGACGTCCAGACGCACTTCACGCCAACCTACAACCCTTGGGACCAAAGGCTCTGCCTCGTGCCGGACGCGGATCTGTTCCGCGCGCTGAAGGACGGCTCGGCCTCGGTGGCGACCGACCGGATCGAGCGGTTCGACGAGACGGGGATCCGCCTCGCCTCCGGGGCCCGACTGGACGCCGACATCATCGTCACCGCCACGGGTCTCGACATGCAGCTGATGAGCGGGCTGGAAGTGAGCGTGGACGGTGACCGGATCGATCTTCCGCAGACGTTCAGCTACAAGGGGATGATGTATTCGGGCGTCCCGAACCTGGCTTCCAGCTTCGGTTACACCAACGCCTCGTGGACATTGAAGGCGGACCTTACGGCGGAATATCTCTGCCGACTGGTCAACCACATGCGCCATCGCGGCTACACCGAGTGCCGCCCTGTTGCTGACGGGCCGATCGACCCCACGCCTTGGCTCGACTTCAGCTCAGGCTATGTCCAGCGCGGCCTCTCCCGCCTGCCGCGGCAAGGGGCGGCGACGCCCTGGCGCGTCCATCAGAACTACGCCCTCGATCTTCTCGCCTTCCGGTTTGGCAAGCTCGAGGACGGCGTGATGCGGTTCGCCAGACCCCATGCGCCGACGCAGCCGGCGCGTGCGACGCCGGAAGCGACGAGCGCGCGGGAGCTCGAGGACGCCTGAGGCGCCCGCGGGAGGCGCTAAGGGCGCGGCCACAACCCCCGAGCATGGCGCAGCCCTTTTTCCCTGGCGCCAGGAGCGTTAGAGGCTGCTGCGGTCGCGCACGGCGGGACAAGAGAAAGACCCGGGAGACGAAGGGCTTGAGACACCTGATCTGCGCGGCCGCGGCCGGCGCCTGTTTGATTTCGGGCGCGGCTGGCGCCGCCGACGCCGGCGGAAGGAAGCCCTTCCAGCCGGAGGACCTGTTCGCCCTGCAAGCGGCGTCCGATCCCCAGATCAGCCCCGACGGCCAGCAGATCGCCTATGTGCGACTGGCCAACGACATCATGACCGACAAGCCGCGGCGCACGATCTGGGTCATCGACGTGGCAAGCGGCGCCCAGAAGCCCATGGATGGCGGAGACGGCGAGGGCTCCCCGCACTGGTCTCCCGACGGGCGCCGGTTGGCCTATGTGGCGCCTGGGCCCGAGGGCCGGCCGGAACTGCACGTCCGGTGGCTGGCGACAGGCGAGAGCGTCCTCGTCGCGGACCTGCCGGCAGGTCCCGGCGATATCTCCTGGAGCCCGGACGGCCGGCAGATCGTCTTCGATGCGCGCGTCCCCGCCCCGGCCCTCGCCCTCGGCGAACCGCCGAAGAGGCCTGAAGGCGCCAAGTGGGCCGAACCGATCAAGGTCATCACCCGCATCCACTATCGCCAGGACGAAGCGGGCTACCTGAAGAACGACTACGCTCACCTGTTCATCGTCTCGGCCGACGGCGGCGCCCCGCGACAACTCACCTTCGGCGCCTATGACGACCATGGGCCGGTAGCCTTCGCACCGGACGGGCGTTCACTTGTCTTCGTCTCTGAACGCGAGGAAGGCTGGGAACTGGACCCGCAGAACTCTGGCCTGTTCCGCCTCAGCCTTGCGGATGGCTCGATCACGCCCCTGCCCCACAAGTACGGACCAGACCGCTCGCCGGCCATTTCGCCGGACGGACGGTTCGTCGCCTTCACCCACTATGACGATCGCCACCGCGGCTATGAGGACGCGCGCCTGCATGTGATCGACCTCGCCACAGGCCAGGACCGATCTCTGACCGAAACCTTCGACCGGTCGGTCGAGCGCCCGCTCTGGAGCGGCGACGGCAAGAGCCTGTTCGTGCAGTTCGCCGACCAGGGCGTCGGCAAGGTCGCGCGCGTTTCTCTGAACGGCGAGGTCACCGTGGTCGCCACCGGGCTTGGCGGCGCGGAACTGGATCGTCCTTACACGGGAGGCAGCTATTCGGTCTCTCGCAACGGTCAGGTCGCCTTCACGCTCGGAGATCCCTCCACGCCGCACGACGTTGGCCTCGCCCGCGCCGGAGCCGCTCCGCGGCGCCTGAGCGATCTCAACGCCGACCTCTTCGCCGGCCGGTCGCTCGCGAAGGTCGAACCGCTCAAGGTCGTCTCCAGCTATGACAAGCGGCCGATCGACGCCTGGATCATGACGCCGCCCGATTTCGACCCGGCCCGCAAGTATCCGATGATCCTGGAGATCCACGGCGGACCCTTCGCCGCCTATGGCCCGAGCTTCGCCAGCCAGCTGCAGCTCTACGCCGCGGCGGGCTACGTCGTGGTCTACGCCAATCCGCGCGGCTCGACTTCGTACGGCGACGAATTCGCCAACCTGATCAACGACAACTATCCCAGCCAGGACTATGACGACCTGATGAGCGTGGTCGACGCCGCGATCGCCCGCGGTTCGGTAAACCCGGACAACCTCTTCGTCGTCGGCGGCTCAGGCGGCGGTCTGCTGACCTCGTGGATCGTTGGCAAGACCCACCGCTTCCGCGCCGCCGTCGCCCAAAAGCCCGTGATCGACTGGGCCAGCGAGGTCCTGACGGTGGACATGTACACGTTCATGGCGCGCGACTGGTTCGGAAAGATGCCCTGGGAGGATCCCGAAACCTACTGGCGCCGCTCGCCCATTTCGCTGGTGGGCAATGTCTCCACCCCGACCATGGTGATGGTGGGCGAGGAGGATCACCGCACGCCGCCCAGCGAGGCCGAGCAGTTCTTCGACGCCCTGCAGCTGCGCAAGGTGCCCACCGTGATGGTGCGGGTCCCCGGCGCCTCCCACGAGGGGCTGGCCGACCGCCCCTCGCAAGAGGCCGAGGAAGCAAGCGCCATCCTCGCCTGGTTCGGGCGCTACAGGACCGACGCCGCGCCGCGCTGAAGTAGACCGAAAGGGTCAGGCGCCCTTGTGCTGGCCCTTCCGCTTCTGGTCCTTGGGCTTATCCTTGCCGAAGGCGGCCTCGACCTCGTCCTTGGTGATGCGGGCCGAGGGATTGCCGGGCTGGCCGAGATTCTGCTCCTCGGTCTGGTCGCCGAGCACGCCTGGCTGCGAGCCATCGTTCGGGGTTTGGCGAGGGTCGGGCATCGGGGTCACTCCATCAGTGGCTCAGCCACTCTAATTCGCGTTCGGGACATGCGGTTGCGCGCCAGGCGCGGAGGCTCCGGGGGCGCGATCCCATGACTGGCTGCCGCAGAGCGGCCCAAGAAGGCAGCCTGTGAGCTCCAGATGATCGCCCGGACGCATTCGTACGACAACCTGATACGTGTGGCCGGCCTTCGGATCATAAACCCAGCCGCGGAACTGCCCCTCCGCGGCCGGATGGATCTGCATGATCTTGAGGTTCCGGATCAGGCGGTTCCTCAAGGATGGATCACGGTTGCGAACGTCTTTTTGGTCCGGTTCGACCGTCAGGCGCGTCGAGGTGATGACATAGCCGCAGATGTCGTCGCCGCACGGCTCGACCCTGACCTGGCTCCTGTCCACGGGGGTGTTCCAGAGCCCCAGGAGGACCGAGGCGGATGAAACGGCGGCGAGGAGGAGTTGAGGTGGCATGGAGCTCGAAGCGGCTGCGGGCGAGAGCTTAAAGCCTGCGGCGCCGCGTGCGGGTTCCCATCGCCCTCACCGACGCACCTTGGATTCGCGCGCATCCAGCCAACCGACGAGATCTTCGAGCGCGGCGCGCCGGCCGCGCAGCTCCCAGGCGGTCCTCATCCGGCGTGAGACCGACTTCGCCTCGATCTCGAGGTCAAGTTCATCCGACTGCTCCTGCAGGTAGCGGCGCAGGTCGCTTGCGAGTCTCCCCGAGCCGCAGGACTCAGCGGAGGCGCCAGCCCGCCCGGCGAGGTCCGCGAGCAGGCTCCGGGCGACATCGGAGGCCTGGATCCGGATGTCCGGCACCGAGGTCATCTCATAGACCTCGCCACGCGTGAGAGGCCCCACGGCGAAGAGGCCGGGCGACGCGGTACCGTCCGTCGAGAGCGGACGCGATGCGCCGTCCACGTCCAGCCCAAGGCGGCACCCATCGGGACGGACCAGGCCGGCCTCGAGCAGGGTCCGCACAAGCGGATCGTCCGACCGTTCCAGATCGCTCAGCGGACCGACGCAATTGACGACCACGGAGAAGCGACGGCTGCGGACGGCGCCGCCGCCGCGGGGCGCCCACTGCGCTTCGACGCCGCCGCGAACCAGGGCGAGGGCCTGAAGCCGACCCGCCGCCACCTCGACCAACCCTTCATCACGAAGACGGTCCAGTCGGTCGTGAACCTCCGGGGCGAGCCTGTGGCGGCCGACCTCCCACCATGGCCGGATGTGCCTAAGGAACCGGCGGCGTTCGGCCAGGCTCCAACCGCGCCATAGCGCCTGGACATGAGGGCGCAGCGCGTCGATCGCCGAGCGCCAGTCTTCCCTCGCCTGGGACCGCACCTGGGCGAAGACCTCGGCGGCCGATCCCCTCGGCGCCGCCGCGGGCGTCACGCGGGCGCCGACCGGCCCATGCGCCTGTGGAACGAGGCCGCGGCGTGAAAGGGCCAGGATATAGGTCCCCGGCCGCTGTTCCTGGATCGAGAGGGCCACGTCCACCGCAGTCAGGCCGGCGCCGATGAGAAGCGCGTCCCCATCCAGGGACCGACCCGAACCGATCCACTCCCACGGATCTCCGACCCACCTTTGCGAGGCGAGGAGGGCTGGCTCCGCCTCCGCCGGGATAGGTGGCGGAAGATTGCCGATCGCCAGCACGACGGCGTCGACGGCCAGGGTTCTCCCCATCGCCAGAGTGATCGTCCAGCCGCGCTGTCCCCGCTCCAGCGCGACCGCCGCGTCGTGTTCAAAGACGAGCCGGGAAGGATCCCGCGCGGCCGCTTCCCGCAGGACCGATTGCAGATAATGGCCGTAGCGGTCGCGGTTGACGAAGACGGCTTCGCCCTCGGCCTGATCTACGCCGAGCCAGTTGAGGAAGTGCGACGGCGCCTCGGGAAAGGCGCTCATATTGGCGCCGCGAACGTTCAGCAGGTGGTGCGGGTTGGCGGTCGCATAGGCGGCGCCGCGGCCGAACCGCGGCCCCCGCTCGATCAGCAACACCTTCGGGCCATCATCCGCCCGCAGCAGGTGGGCGGCGGTCAGAACGCCGCTGAATCCAGCGCCGATCACGGCCACCACAGGCCGCGTCGATCCGGAAGCAGGATACATGTCAGAGGATGCGCTCACGCGCGCAAGGTGACGGCCGCGCGCCGAGGCCGCAAGTCCATCCGCCTGGCGAGTGGAGCTGCCCCCAGAAATTCTAAATCACGGTTGAAGCCACCTATTCTTAGGTCAGGTGGAAATTAGCGAAGAATTGACCCCCTCGGATCACATTCTCTTTTTGCCCTAATCGACGTTTCGTCGGGGACAGGGGAGCAGTGTACGGGGATGATTTCGGCTCGAAGCGTATTGGCCGCAGGCGTGGCCTCCACTGCGCTGATGGCGGCGGCGAGCGCGGTCGCCCAGGACGATGAGGCTGCGCGGATTTCACGCCTGGAAGCGGCTGTCGCGGCCCTGCAGGCGCAGGTGAAGGCCCAAAGCGGCGTGGCCGCGGAGAACGCGGCGCTGAAGGACCAGGTTGGCCAGCTTCAGGCGAAAGTGACCGCTCTCGAAGCGGCTCCCCCCGCGTCCCGGCGCGCGCAGGGAGAGGAGCTCAGCACGATCCCGACCACACCCTCGGCCGGCAACGCTCCGGCAGTGGCCTCCACGTTCGCCAATGGCGAGCCCGGGATCGCCACCGCCGATGGCCGGTTCTCTGCCAATCTCTACGCCCTGTTCCAACTCGACAGCGCAATCTACGACCAGGCGCCGCCCGGCCCGATCAGCTCGGACCTGCGCCGCACCGGTCCGGCGCTGGGCTATACGCCGTCCAACATCGACTACACCCACGCCCGCGACTTCAAGGACGGCGTCGAGTTCCGCCGCGCGCGCGTCGGCATAGCCGGCGACGCCTTCGGCGACTTCGACTATCGCGTGACCTTGGACTTCGGCGGCTCGGGGGTCGAAAACGCCGGCTATCTGTACGAGGCCTGGGCGCAGTACTCCGGTTTGAGGCCCTTCTACGTGCGCTTCGGCGCATTCGCACCCCAGCAGGGCCTTGCCGACCAGGACTCCAACGCCTCTCAACCGCTGCTCGACCGGCCGATCTCGGCCGACATTGCGCGGAACTTCGCGGCGGGTGAGACACGGATCGGGGTCCAGGCCTTCGCCGCAGAGCCTCGCTGGCTCGCCTCCTTCGCCATCACCAGCCGCACCGTGGGAACGATCAGCAGCAACGGGACCGGCGTCGCGCAGACCTACGGCGATCCGCTCAACTTCGTCACGCGCGAGGTGTGGCGGCCTTATGAGGACAAGGACAAGCTGATCCACCTGGGCTTCCACGCCCAGATGATCGCCAAGCCCGCCAACACCGGCGGTCCAGGCGCTACGGGCGTCAACCCCCTCTCGGACACAGTCGTCGCCTTCGCCGATACGCCCGAACTGCGGGTGGACGCGACCAAGGTGATCAATACCGGCAACATCGAC
>DATHPX010000241.1:0-10280 GCA_035483335.1 Caulobacteraceae bacterium
GTCGACGACGATTACGCCGGCGTGGTCATCGAGAAGCTTTCGGCGCGCAAGGCCGAGCTGAAGGAGATGGGCCCCTCGGGCGCGGGCAAGACCCGCATCAGCCTGCTCGCGCCCTCGCGCGCCCTGATCGGCTATCAGGGCGTCTTCCTCACCGACACCCGCGGCTCGGGCGTGCTCAACCGCGTCTTCTCCCACTATGAACCCTACAAGGGCGCGATCGAGGGCCGCCGCAACGGCGTGCTGATCTCCAACTCCGACGGCGACACCGCGGCCTACGCCCTGTGGAACCTCGAGGATCGCGGCGTCATGTTCATCGGGGCCGGCGAGAAGACCTATCAGGGCATGATCATCGGCGAGAACGCCAAGCCGGACGATCTCGACGTCAATCCGATGAAGGCCAAGCAGCTCACCAACGTCCGGGCCTCGGGCAAGGACGAGGCCGTCCGCCTCACGCCTCCGCGTCGGCCGACACTGGAGCAGGCGATCGCCTACATCGACGACGATGAGCTGGTCGAGGTCACGCCCAAGGCCATCCGCCTGCGCAAGCAGACCCTCAACCCCGCCTTCCGCAAGCGGCGCGTCAAGGAAGACGCGTAAACTCCGGAGCGCGGACGTCCTCGTCCGCCCTCAGGGAAGAGCGGACGAGGACGTCCTCGCTCCGGGCGGGACTCGTCTCGCCTTAAGAGGCCGCGACCTCCAGCGGGGCCTCCAGGCCTAGCCGCTGCAACTGGGTGGCTGGGGCGCCGAGCGCGCCCAATGCCGCTGCCAGTCGGGCCGCCGCCTTCGCCTCGTCCTCCCCGCCGGCGAGGTTCGTCTCCTCGCCCGGGTCGGCGTTCAGGTCGAACAGCATGTTTCCGCGGAATCGCGTGGCGGCCCAGAAGGGGACGCGGTCTCCGGCCTCCCACACCTGGCGCAGAACGGGCACAGGACTGCCGGGCATGCGGTCGAGACTCGCGCGATGGTCGGGCAGGGGCAGCTCCTGCTCGCGGGTGAGCACGTGGGTCGGCATCGTCGACCAGCGGTTGGAGTACATGGCCAGCGGCGCATTTGGGCCGGGCGGAGCGCAGACGTACTTGAGGTCGCGCTCGATGAGATGGACCTCGCGTCCCCAGACGCCGGCCAGCAGGTGGTCGCGAACCTTGTGCGCCTCGCCGGTCAGCAGCGGCTTCAGCGAGACCCCATGGGTGACCTGCCGCGCGGGCCCCAGGCCGAAGACGTCGGCGAGGGTGGCGTAGAGATCGACACTGGTGGTGAGCGCGTCGCACGCGCCCGCTTCGAGCCCGGGCGCGGCGACCAGCAGGGGGATATGGGCGATGGTCTCGTAGAGCGGCGCGCCGGGTTTTCCCCAAATGTCCTTCTCGCCCAGATAGTGGCCGTGGTCGGTGCAGAGGACGAAGAGCGTGTCGTCCCACAGCCCCTTCGCGTCCATGGCGTCCAGCATGCGGCCGAACCAGGCGTCGATCATCGAAAGCTTGGCGCCGTAGGAGGCGCGGATCTGGCGGGCCTGGCGTTCGTCGATCACCCCCTTCGCCTGGGCGCCGACCACATAGGGTGGCCAGATCAGGTGCGGCCCCTCCCAGTCCGGATCGTAGAGGCTGGCCCAGGGTTCAGGCGTGTCGAACGGCTCGTGCGGATCGAACTCGTCGATCATCAGGAAGAAGCGTTCGTGCGCCCCCGCGTTCTCCTCGAGCCAGCGCGCGCCGGCCGCCAGCGTGCGCGGCCCCGGGAAATCGGCCTCGCCGCGGAAATAGCCGCGGGAATTGTCGTAGGGCATGTGGCCGCGCCCGAAGGACGGCGCGCCGGCCCATGAAGGATCGGGCCGGGTCTTCCACGCATCGCCCTCGTGTCCGCGCTGGTAGTCCCAGGCGGTGAAATCGACGTGGTAGTTTTCGCCCCCCGTCTCGAACAGGTGTGGATGGTCGGTGATCAGCTGACTGGTCACGCCGGCCGCGCGCAGGCGCGCGGTGATCGCATCCTCCCAGATCTCCACCGATCCCCACGGTCGCCAGAGGAAGTCGAGCGCGCCGCACAGGATGTCGTGGCGCGCCGGCATGCAGGGGAGGGACCCCACATAGTGACGGTCGAACCGCACGGCCTGCCGCGCCAGTCGATCGATGTTCGGCGCGGCGAACTCGGTGCCGCCGTAGCAGCCGAGCATATGCCGATTGAGGCTGTCCAGCAGGACCAGCACGACGTTACGGACAGGCTTCATTGAGCCGTTCTAGCCTGGGCGCCGCCGGGGGCGCGATTCAGAAGATCAGTTTGCCGCCGACGATGACCAGGGTCGAGGCCAGGATCGGCCTCAGGACCCGTTCGGAGGCGCGGGCGGCCAGGAGGCTCCCGATGATAATCCCAGGGATCGATCCCACGAGCAGGGAGCCGAGCAGACCAAAGTTCACCGAGCCCATCAACCAGTGCCCGAAGCCGGCGATGAGGGTCAGTGGGACGGCGTGCGCGATGTCCGATCCCACGAGCTTGTTCACCGGCAGCGACGGATAGAGGACCAGCAGCGCTGTCATCCCGATGGCTCCGGCGCCGACGGAGGAGATCGACACCAGCACCCCCAGCACCGCGCCAAGCACTACGGTCGAAATGACGATCGTGCGCGGGCTCCACTTGCTCGAGAAGCGCCTGAACCGATCCAGGATCAGCTTGCGGAACAGGATGGAGGTCGCGGTGAGGATCAGCGCCACGCCCAGCGTCGTGCTGATCACTCCGTGCCGCGCATCCAGGTGCGCGTTCATCTTCGAGAGGATGAACAGGGTCAGCGCGGTGGCCGGAACGCTGCCAAGGGCGAGCCGGCCCACGACCCTCCAGTCGATCGTCCCCTTCGAGTTGTGGACGCCCGTGCCGACGCTCTTGGTGGCAGCCGCGTACAGGAGGTCCGTGCCGACAGCCGTGGAAGGATGGATGCCGAACACCAGCACGAGCAGCGGCGTCATCAGCGATCCGCCGCCCACGCCAGTGAGGCCGACGAGCAAGCCGACAGCCAGGCCGGAAACTGCGTATAGCGGGTCGATCACGTGGCCCACTCGTCTCTCCTTACGGGGCCCGCAACCCAGCGAGCCTACCACAAGTTCAATGCGGCCGCTCGCCTTAGGTCAACGCACGGGTATCTCCACGGCCTATCAGGTTTTCTTGAACAGCTTGGCCTTGAACAGGCGTGCTCCCCTCGTCAGGGCACGGACAGGGTGAGGCCAAATGCGGTGAGCCCCAGCCGCGCGACGACCGCCCGGGAAGCGCGGTTCGACAGCCTGCAGCTGTAGAATAGGCGCCGACCCCGCAGAGCGGACAGGCGCGTCCAGCCAGCGACCGCGGCTGCGGCCAGGCCGCGCCCGCGGAAGCGCGGCGCCGTAGCGACGCCGACCGCCGCCCCCGCTCCTGAGAGGCGCGCAGCAAAGGCGACCGAGACCACCTCACTTTCTAACAACGCGGCGCACCACGGCGCCCAGAATTCGTCCACGTCGACGAAGCCCATGTCGAACAGTCCGGACGGCATGCCGCCGCGGCGCAGGGACTCGAGCAGCACTCCGCCTTCCGCCGTATCGGAGGCGACGAGCGTCGCCCCGGCGCCGCGCGGCGGGACGCCGGGCGCCATCTCATGATCGAGCTCGATCTCGCCCTCCGCGGCCCCGAGGATCGCGAGGTAGCGCCCCAGGTGAAGCGGCGCCACGGCCGGCGGGCAGAACGGCGGTTCCTCGGCCGCCAGCCCAAGCAATTCGGCGGCCGTCGCCTCGTCCAGCGCGGCGCTCACGCTGGCGAGGTTCCCCGCCGCGCACCCGGCCAGGATGAAGCGAGGGGGCTCGCGGCCCCCGGGACTGTTGACGCCCGCCAGGCGCCCGCGCGCGTCGAGCCGGAACCCCGTCTCGCGCTGAATGTGCAGACGCACCACGTCTGCGATCACGACGGTCAGATCTCCACGATCTGTCCGACGCCCTGTGCCTCCGCGCGATCGAGCAGGAAGCGGGCGAAGGCGACATCTTCGGCTGCGATGCCGAGGGACTTGAACAGCGTGATCTCTTCGTCCGAGCGGCGGCCGGGCTTCTCGCCCGCTGCAACCTCGCCGATCTCACCGGCGATATGGTCCGGACCGATCACGCCTGCGGCTCTCGCCATCAGGTACTCGCCGGCTTCCGCTTCAGCCGACGGCCGGAAATCGACGAAGAAGCGCGCCGCTCGCACGAGGTCCCCATCGACCTCGGCGGCGCCTGGCGTCGAGGCGCCGACCGCGTTGACGTGCGCGCCGGGGGCGACGGATGCGCCGCGCAGGATGGGCTCGCGGGCTCCCGTGACCGTGCAGATCAGGTCCGCGCCGCGCACCGCCGCCTCGACGCTTGGGGCAACCTCGATACGCAGGCCGTGGCGCTTTGCCTCCCGAGCGGCGAAGTCCTCGGCGTGCGCAGAGGTGCGCGACCAGACCCGCACGCGCCGCAGCGGACGCGCCTGCGCCATCGCCTCCAGGTGCGAGGCCGCCTGTTCGCCGGACCCCAGAATCGCCAGGTCGGCCGCCCCCTCGCGGGCGAGCAGGCGCGTGGCCATGCCGCTCACCGCCGCCGTGCGGATCGCGGTCGCCTCGGCCGCATCGACGATGGCCACCGGCCGGCCGTGCTCACGCTCGAACAGGAGGATCAGGCCGAGATGCGAGGAGAGGCCCGCGGCGGGATTTTCGGGGAAGAGGCTGAGCGCCTTCAGGCCAAATCCCGCATCTGGAAGCGCGCCGGGCATCAGTCCCAGGCGTCCCTTGCCGCCGGGCAGGGCCGTCACGGAACGCAAGGGGTTGATCGCCTCGCCCGCCGAGACGGCGATCATCGTACGGGCCATCAGTTCGATCGCCTCGGCCATGGACGCCAGGCGACGCACGTCCGCGCCGGAGAGGATCCTCAGCTTCATTTCAGGTCACCCTCCGACGGCGCAGATACCGCTCTTGCGTGTGCTCGCCGCTCACCAGGACGGCCGCGAGGTGCTCGACGGCGTCCCACAGGTCGCCATAGCGAAGGTAGAGCGGGGTCAGGCCGAAGCGCAGGACGTCCGGCGCGCGGAAATCGCCGATCACGCCGCGGGCGATCAGGGCCTGCATGATGGCGTAGCCGTTTGGATGAGCGAAGGAGACATGCGAGCCGCGCTGGTCGGCGCTTCGCGGGCTGACGAGTTGGAGCCCGAACGGGCCGCACCGTTCCTCGATGAGCTCGATCAGCAGGTCGCCCATCCTCGCGGCCTTGGCCTCGACCTGGCGCAGATCCACGCCCTCGAACGTGTCGAGGCCCGCTTCCAGCGCCGTCAGGCCGAGGATACCGGGCGTGCCCGCGAGCTGGCGCCTGACGCCGTCCGCCGGGGCAAAGGCGTCGCTGAATTCGAAGGGCGCTGCATGGCCCATCCAGCCCCAGATCGGCGAACGAAGGGCCTCCTGCAGTCGCTCAGCGACGAACACGAAGCTCGGCGCGCCGGGGCCGCCGTTGAGGTATTTGTATCCACACCCGACCGCGAGGTCGGCGCCGGCGGCGTTCAGATCGATCGCGAGGGCTCCAGCGCTGTGGCACAGGTCCCACAGCATCAGCGCCCCGGCCTCGTGGGCTCGGGCGGTGAGAGCCGCCAGTGGCCAGCGTTCTCCGCTCTTGTAGTGGACGTGCGTGAGCACGACGAGGGCGACGTCCTCGTCTATCGCCTCGAGCAAGGCCTCCCGGGCGAGGCTCCTCAGGCGGATGCGCCCGGGCGCGAGCGCCTCGATCCCCTGGAGCACATGGAGGTCGGTCGGAAAGTTTCCGGCCTCGGCCAGGACGGTCGAGCGGCCCGGCCTCAGGGCCAGCGCCCCAACGGCGAGCTTGAAGAGGTTGACCGACGTCGAGTCGGCGACGACGACTTCGTGGCCTTGCGCGCCAATCAGCGGGGCGATGCGGGCGCCGACGCGGCTGGGCGCATCGATCCAGCCATGCGTGTTCCAGCTGCCGATCAGGTCCTTCCCCCACTGCGCCTCGACCACTTCGCCCACGCGTGCGGCTGCGACAGCGGGCAGAGCGCCCAGGGAATTGCCGTCGAGATAGATGACGCCGGGCGGAAGGTTGAAGCGTGTGCGAACGGCCGCCAGCGGATCATCGGCGTCGAGGCGGGCGAGATCGGCTTGGGTCGGCAGGGCCATCGGTTCCTTTAAGCGCAGGCGCCGGACGGCGGAAGCGTCCGCGGCCGCCCAAATTACGGCCGATCCTGACCATTTTTTTCATTGGTGACACCCGCAGGTCCGACCGTACGCCGGTCGTTGAAGAAGCCTTACAGACCACGCCGGCCTCGTCGGCGGATGTGTCGAGGACACTTCGGAGACTCACCCCGCACCCAGCCCGTACGGATCGGAGAACCCGAGATTTCCCGATATGTGTCATTGTTGCATCCCGGTCGCGCGACGTTGGTTCGGTTCGGCGCAAGATGACTTGACAGGATACGGAAACGCGCAGCACCTTTCTGGCGGATTCTGCGGAATCCCTGACTTCCCGGTCGGCAGGAATACATAACAACTGCGATCGGCAAAGATGAAACAAACGCCGTCGGCCTGAGGGCTGCGGACGCTCGGGGGAAACAATTGATGAAGCTTTTAGGGCTGCTTGCCTGTGCGATTGGCGTCGCTGCTGCGCCGCTGGCTCCTGTCCTCGCCGCACCGCAGATCACCCGCGTGGGGCCTGCTGACTTCCCGATCTCGAGCGTCGTGGTCGTGCACGGCGCAGGAGGGGTCGACATTGCCTTCGCCAGCGGTACGCCGGGTTCGGCGAAGGCGGGCGACACCAAGGCCCAGACGGTCGATTCCCTCACCAAGCTCCTCGCCGGGCTGAAGGCCCAAGGTTTTGGGGCGGGGGATATCGTGATGCTGCGAGTCTACCTCGTCGGCGATCCCGCCCAAGGTGGGAAGATGGACTTCGCCGGCATGATGGCCGGGTACAATCAGTTCTTCGGCACGGCCGATCAACCGAACAAGCCCGCGCGCACCACCGTGCAGATCGCCGGTCTCGCCTCGCCAGGATCCCTGGTGGAGATCGAGGCCCAGGCTGTGAAGTCAAGCAAATAACAATCAAACAATAAAGAGCTGGTCAAAGTGCAATGGCCCGCCATTCCGGGGAATAACTCAAGTTTCGTGGCGAGGTAGTTAGGTTTAATTCAAGATAGAAGGTCTCGTGCAGATGAAGAACCTGATGGCGGGCGCCAGCCTGCTTGCGCTCCTGGCTTCGGCCGGATCCCTCCACGCGGAGGCTGCTGCTGCGGGCGCGGCCGCGCCGGCAGCGCCGGTCGCCGCCGGCGGCGGCACCAGCGAAGTCGAAGAAGTCGTCGTCACCGGCACCCGCGAGACCGGGATCAAGGCCGCCGATAGCGCCGCCCCCATTCAACTTGTGGGACACTCTGAGCTCCTCCGCACCGGCGCGCCGGACCTGTCGCAAGCCCTGCTCGCGGCCGTGCCGTCCCTGAACCTGTCGACATCGAACGCAGACTCGGCGGCCGTGCAGATCCTCGCCGCCCTGCGCGGCCTGAGCCCCAACGACACCCTGGTCCTCGTCAACGGCAAGCGCCGCCACCCGACCTCGAACCTCGCCGTTGACCCGGGCAGTCCCTATACCGGCTCGGCCACGACCGACCTCTCGTGGATCCCGGTCGACTCGATCGACCACGTCGAAGTGCTCACCGATGGCGCGGCCGCCCAATACGGTTCCGACGCTATTGGCGGGGTCGTCAATATCATCCTCAAGTCGAACCCGGGCGGCGGCTTGCTCGACCTCACCGGTGGTCGCTATTACAACGGCACCGTCGATGGCCAGGGCGCGACGGGCCAGATGTCCCTGAACAAGGGCTTCAATCTGGGCGACCGGGGCTTCATCAATATCACCCTGGAAGAGCGGTACCACGACTGGACCACAACCGGCATCGGCGACAGAAGGTTCACCAATTCGCAGGGACAGCCCCTGAGCGGTATAAACCCGGACAACGTCGGTATCTTCAACAACCCCACTTTTCCTTACATCAACCGGCTGAACGGCGACCCGCAGTTCAATATCTATAATGCTGTCGTCAATGCCGCGTACAAAATCACCGATAACGTCGAATTCTATACATTCGACACCTTCGGTTACATGGAATCGCAGCACTTCGAGAACGTCCGTCCGCCCAACCGGGTGACAGGGTGCACCTCGAACTTCGTCCCGGTGGCGCCATTCAACTCGTGCGTGACGGGGGTAAATGGCGGCGTCTTCGGCCAGAGCTACAATGTCATGCCTTTCGCCCAGGGATTCGACCCACGCGAAAAGTTCGACGAGACCGACTATTCGATCACCGGCGGCTTCCGCGGAGAGATCGAGGGCTGGCACTGGGATTTGTCCACCACCTGGGGCGGCAACCGGACCGACGTCTATGTCGTCGGCTCGGGCAACGCCGAGTTGTTCCCGCTCCTGCAGGCGCAGTCGCCGACGCCGGTGGCGCCGCAGACAAGATTCTACGATGGCCAGTACAATGCGACGGAGTGGTCCACCAACCTCGACATCAACCGCGACTTCAATGTGGGATTGGCGGCTCCTTTGAACGTCGCCTTCGGGGTCGAGGAGCGGCGTGACACCTTCGGGATTCAGGCAGGTGAGCCCGCGTCCTATTTCGGCGCCGGCGCGCAGTCCTTCATCGGCTACACACCGCTCGATGCGGGCGATCATTCGCGTACGAACACGGCCGTCTATGTCGACTTCGCCACCGACCCGATCAAGCACCTGCACGTGGATCTGGCGGGGCGGTTCGAACACTACAGCGATTTCGGCAGTGTCGAGATCGGCAAGGTGACGATGCGATACGACTTCACGCCGCAGATCGCCATGCGCACGACGATAAGCTCGGGCTTCCGCGCCCCCACCCTTGCCGAGGAATATTATTCGGGCACGAACGTTGCGCCCAGCTTCGCCTTCGTTCAACTGCCGCCGGACTCGGCCGCCGCAAGGCTGGCGGGCTTTGGCCCGCTCAAGCCGGAACTTTCGCACAACTACAGCGTCGGATGGGTGTTCCACCCGATCGATCGGTTGCAGATCACCGCCGACCTCTATCACATCATTCTTCGCGACCGGATCCTCGATACCGGCGAGATCTACGGCTATTGCTGCTCGCCTGGTCCGGGCAACACCCTGCCCCCCCTGGTGTCGCAGGGGGTCGTCAACGCGATCAAATTCCGGGGCGTGACCCTCGAGCCCGGTATAAGCTACGCCGGGATCGAGCTGTTCACCAACAGCGCCAACACGACGACCAACGGACTCGAGATCACGGCAGACTACTCCAGCGATTTCGGCGACTACGGGCACGTGGACTGGTCGCTGGGCTACAACTGGAACAAGACCCACATCACGGCGCTGGAGCCGCTGCCCGCAGTCGTTTTCTCGCCCCCGCTCAACGTCTCGCAGCAGTCTCTCAACGCCGCCAGCGCGCTGACCACAGGCACGCCCCGCAACAAGGTCATTCTCCAGGCCTATTGGTCCAAGGGCCCCTGGTCGTTCAACCTGCGTGGCACGTTCTGGGGCAGTACCGGTCAGTTCACGCCTACGGGTAACCCGGTATTCATCACGAACCCAGCCGCGTTCCTTGTGGACCCGGATCTTGGCTACCGCTTCAACAAGTGGGTGAAGCTCGATATTGGGGCCAACAATGTCTTCAACCACAAACCGCCGGGCTTTCCGAACTTGAACGGCAACCCCATCCAAGGGGGTAACGTGTTCAATGTTCCAAATACGACCGCCCCCTACAACCAGAATGGCGGTTATTACTACGGCCGCGTGACAGTCAACTTCTGACGAGCCAACCGACCGGGGCGATCTGCGGGAACTTCGCGATCCGGCGCCGCGTCGTGCAGCCTGAACAGGCTATCGGCGCGGTGTCGGAGACCTGTTGAAACGCGAGCGTTGCACTGTCCTTCTCCCCTTGTGGGAGAAGGAAATTTTGTGTGCCCTCAATGGGTACTCTGCGCATGCGGTGGACCGACGCCGCGACGACGAGTTGTGTGAATGCCAATGCGTGAGTGGGAGGCGATGCCTGGCGAGTTGAACGCCCCAAGGCTCGGCCGGGCGAGACTTCCTCACTTGGGGGCGCCATAAGATGGGTCGGGATATGCCGACCGCGCCTTTCCTGTCGCTCAACGACGCCGTCTCGCGCGCGTCCGACATCCTGGGACGCGACCCGCGCGCCGCTCTCGATCAGGCCAAAGCGATCCTTGCCCGCGCGCCCAATGACCCGCGTGCGCGCCTGATCCTGGCGTCCGCCCACCGGCGACTGGGCGAAATCGA
>DATHPX010000242.1:0-39987 GCA_035483335.1 Caulobacteraceae bacterium
CGCGAGCTGCTGCTGCGCCGGCGGGCCACGGACGCGGCCAATCACCTGGGCCTCAGCCCTTCGGCGATCAGCCACGCCCTCACGCGCCTGCGAGACCTCTTCGGCGATCCGCTGTTCATCCGCCGCTCCCACGGGCTGGAACCCACCCAGAGGGCGCTCGACCTGGGTCCCCAGGTCGACGCCGTGATCGCGGCCCTCGGGCGCGCTGTCGCGGGCGATCCGGCCTTCGATCCTGCCCGGAGCACCCGCCGGTTCCGCGTCGGCTGCCCGACCCAATTCGCCACCCTGTTCGGCGACCGGATCGTCGAGGCCTTTCGACAGCACGCGCCGCGGGTGAGCGTGTCGATCCGGCCGGCCTATCTCGAGCGCGCCCTGCGTGCAGTGCGCCGCGGCCAGGCCGACGTCGCCGTCGGCGTCTTCGACCGCATCCCGCACGGTCTTGCCGCCCACCATCTGTATGATGACGAATATTGCCTGATCGCCCGCAAGGACCACCCGAGCGTGCATGGCAAGGTTGACGGACGAACCTACGCACGCATCGGCCATGTCTTTGTCGGCAACCCCGACGGATTTCTCGCCGACGAGACACCGTTGGACCCCGACACGATGGAAGTGACCTATGGCGCCCTGCCGGGTCCCGACCGCGTCAGCACCCAGGCCTATGTCCCCGAGTGGGAGACGGCGATGCTGATCGTCTGCGGCAGCGACGTCCTGGCCGAATGTCCCCGGCGCCTTGCGACCCGCTTCGCCGCGCGCCTGGGCCTGCAGGTCCTCGACCCGCCGTTCTCGCCCTTTCGCTTCACTGTGCAGGCCGTTCGTCGCGCGGACGTCGCCGATGCCGGCCTCGACTGGCTGCTGGCTCGCCTGCACGAGGCCCTGGAACCGTGAGGCTCGAGGGACGGCGGGCTCTACTTGATGGCTTCCTGGGTCGGCCCCGCCGGGCGGCCTCCCGGCCCGAAGCGCCTCAGGGTGACGGTGATGGTCTGAGCGTCTTCGCCGTGGGTAAATGCGGCTCGGCGGAACTTCGGACCGTGCAGACCAACCGGCGCGTCATTGGAAAAACCGATCGACTCCTTGGGAATGCCGAACAGGCCGCGGTCCACATGCCCGAGGTCCTTGCGATCATGGTACAGCTGAACCGCGTAGACGCCTGCAGGTACGTCATTGATGGTGACGGTCGTTTCGCCCTGAATGGCTGGCGCGACCCCGGAATAGGGACAGCTTCCCTTCAGAAAGGTTCCGGGGGTGCAGACATTGACCCGCACGACTCCCTTGCTGGATGGGACGCCGCTCACGTCGACGATGAGCGGCGAGCCTTGAGACTCTGCGGGTGACGCGAGGGCGCAGGGCGCGAGGCCCATCAACGCGAGCGCCATTGTCGTCACGGTTCTAATCGGAAGGCCTGACATCAGGACCCCTCGGACAGACGTCCGCGCCTCGCCGCGCGGCGGGCCAAACCTAGGGGCTCGGCTCGCTCGAGGCTAGGACCTTTGGTCACACGATTTGGAGGCTGCGGCTCACTTTCCCGAAGCTTGCGGTCGCGCGACGGGGCTGGCCCATCCGCCGCCCAGGGCCTTGAAGACCGAGATCTGGTCCTGGACCAGGATCGCGTCAGAGGCGGCGACCGCCGCGTCCGCGTTCACGAGAGTTTGTTCGCTGGTGAGCAGGTCCAGAGGGCTCGCAGCGCCGGCGCTGAGCTGGCCCTCCGCCATGGTGAGCGCTTGCTGGGCCTTGTCCTGTGCTTCGCCGAGCTCCCGGCGGTGGTTCAGTTCCGAGTCATAGGTCGTCAGCGACTGCTCGGTCTCCTTCAGCGCCTGCAGGACGGCCGAATCGAAGCTCGCCAGGGCGGCGTCGGCCTCGGACGAGGCGATATGGATGCGCGCGCGCACGCCCGCCTGGTTAGGAAAACTCCAGCTTATGGTGGGGCCAACGCCCCAGACGAGGCCAGGATTTCGGACCAGATCGCTGAGGCTCAGCCCCGCGCCCCCGTAGAAGCCTTTGAAGCTGACCCGCGGATAGAGATCGGCGGTGGCGACGCCGATCCGGGCCGTGGCGGCGGCCAGGCGCCGGTCGGCAAGGCGGACATCGGGCCGGCGTCTCAGCAGGCTCGCCCCATCGCCCACCGGCAGCAGGACGGCGATACGCGGGCTCGTGACGCAGGCCTGCGCTTCGGTCGGCGCCTGCGCGGGTGTTACGCCCAACAACGCAGCGAGCTGGAACAGCGATGCGCGCCTTTGTCCTTCGAGCGGGGGGATCGCGGCCTTGGCTTGGGCCTCGACTTCTTGGGCGCGAACGAGATCGAACTCCGTGCCTCCGCCGGCCTGCAGTCGCCGGTTGAATATCTCGGTCTCCCGGTTTGCGACGTCGAGCGATCGGCGAGCCACGGCGATCTGCACGCCGAGGTCGCAGAGCTCGGCGTAGGCGCGGGTGGTTTCCGCGACCACGGTGATCCGCACGCTGTCGCGGGCCGCCATCGCCGCCTGCGCGTCCGCGCGGGACGCCTGGACGGAGCGGCGGACGCGGCCGAACAGATCGAGTTCATACGAAACGTCGAAGATGTCGTCGTACAGCCAGATGGTCGAAGGCTTCTGACCGGCGATCTCCTGGATCTCGATGGTCGTCGGATCCCGGCCGCGGATGGCGCCGAGATTGACGTCCGTTTGCGGGTAGAGACCGTTGCGTGCGGATTCCAGGGAAGCGCGTGCGGCCGAGAGGTTCGCCTCCGCGACCTTGAGGTCGGTGTTGGCGACGAGCGCGTTCTGGACAAGCTTGTTGAGTTCCGGATCGTCGTAGAGCCGCCACCAGTCGTCCGGAGGCTCTGCCGGGGCCTCTGTTGCGGGGTTGAGCGAGACCAGCGGCGAGTTGGAGCCTGGGGGCGGAGCCGGCGGGCGATAGTTCGGTCCCACCATGCATCCGCCGAGCACGGCTGCGAGCGCGATCGCCGCTGCGAGACGAGAGCGGGGAGTCATGTCGAGCTCCCTTGCGCTCGCGCAAACAGCGGCAAGTGGGAGGCGGGCCCGATCGGGGCAGGCTTGTTGGTTGTCTCGATGAGCAGGGCGACCGCGGTGAGAAAGCCGACCGCGACGAAGGCGTCGATGACGCCCTGCGTCGCCGCCGCGGTGCGGACCGCTCCGGCCAGGAGCGCGTCGGCGCGCTGGGAGCCCACGCCCGGGTCCGAACGGCCCGCGATCGCCGCATAGGCGTGCAGCCTCTGCATGACCGCGCCGTCGCCGATCTGAACGTGCAGCCCGATCAGGTTCGACGCGGTCTGGCTGCGCACGCGCGTCAGGGTGACGATGAAGGCCGAGCCGATCTCAGCCCCCATCAGGCGGGCCATCTGCAGCATGGCGCCGAAGGTTATCGCATCCTGAGGCCGAAGGTGGAGCACCCCGTAGAAGACGACGGCGGAGAGGGCGAAGCTCTGGCCGAGCGCCTGCAGCACCGCTGAGGGAAGGAACTGATCGCTGCCCCACAGTTCGGTGAGGCCGTGCGCCACCATGAGGCAGGAGATGGAGATGAAAACGAAGCCGATCGAGGCCACCATCCGCGAATCGGTACGTCGCAGCATGAGGGCGGCCAGGGGGCAGAAGATCAGCTGCGGCCCGGCGATCCACACCAGCGACTGACCGACTTCGATCGCGCGGAATCCCCGAACCACCTGCAGGTACTGCGGGATAAGGAAGCTGGTGGACAGGATGGTGAGCCGCAGGAAGCTGATCAGCACCAGCAGTCGCGGCAGAGGCATCGTGAAGGCGACCTTGAGATCAAGGAACGGGTGGGGAGTCCGAACCTCGTGAATGAAGAAGGCCGCGACCAGCACCGCCCCCGACAGCAGGAGACCCGAGATCAGGCCCGAGTTGAGCCAGTCGAGCCGGTTGCCCTGGTCCAGGCCGGCGTAGATCAGCGCCAGGCCCAGCCCGAGCGAGGCCATGCCGAAGAGATCCGCCGGGGGACGGTCCGGGCTGGGCGGCGTCCGGGCGACGCCGAAGTGCAGGCATAGCGCCATGCCGATCGCAAGCGGCACGTTCTGCCAGTAGATCCACGCCCAGGAAGCGTGATCGACATACCAGCCTTCGAGAGAAGCGGAGATGTTGAGAGAAAGCTCGAGATTCAGCGCGTAAAGGGCGATGCCGTAGGCCCAGTACTTCGGCTGGAGTGTGCGCAGGATGAAGCTGAGCGTCAGCGGGATGAAGGTGCCGCTGGCGAGGCCGCACAGGAATTGCAGGGCGAGCAACGTCGGCAGGTCGGGGGAGAAGGGCGCAAGCGTCGACGTGACGGCGAACGTCGCTGAGGAGTACATCAGCACCCGCCGCGGGCCAAAGGCCCCGCCCATCCAGACGGCTATGGGCGCCATCAGCATCTGGGCGGCCGTCTGGGCGGTGGTGATCCAGGCGCCGTCGTCGAATCCAGCGTGGACGCCGCCGCGGATGTCGGCCAGGCCGAAGCTGGAGAGCCTGCCGTTGAGGGTCGAGATGAAGGTGCCCAGCAGCACCGCGGTCAGGCCGAGCCATGGGATCGGCGCGGCGGCTGGCGGCGCGGGGGTCGCGCTCACCGCGGGCGGAGCGGCCGCGTCGCTCACCGGGACCGCCCGTCTCGCGCGTCGACCCTGGCGATCACCGACATGCCGGGCCGCAGGCGATCGGCGAGCCCGTCGGCGTCATCGATGAGGATCTTCACCGCGATCCGCTGCACCACCTTGGTGAAGTTGCCGGTCGCGTTGTCCGGGGGCAGCAGGGCGAACGTGGCTCCGGAGGCGGGAGCCAGGGATTGCACGTGGCCCTTCAGCACGCGGCCGGGAAAGGTGTCGACGCGGACCTCGGCCCGATCGCCCACGACGACGTGGGTGAGCTGGGTCTCCCGGTAGTTCGCGACCACCCAGACCCGGGGCAGAGGGATGAGCGTGGTGATCTGGGTCCCGGCCGCAACGTACTGGCCCGGCCGAATTTGCCGCTGGCCAAGCACACCGTCCACCGGCGCGATGATCCTGGTGTAGGCGAGATTGATCTGCGCAGTCGCCAGGGCGGCCTTCTGGGCCGCCAGGGTCGCCTCGGCCTGCGCCTCCTGAGCGCGCAGCACGGCGATCTGGCGCGCCGCGGCTTCGGTCTGGGCGCGGTTCTGGGCGAGCTGGGCGACGAGCTGGTCGCGGGTCGTGCTCAGCTTTTCCGACGCTTCGGTGGTTGAGGATCCCCCCTGCAGCAACCGACTCTGGCGGGTCAGGTCACGTCCGTTCTGATTCAGGTTGGCCGCGGTCGAGGCGACCACGGCCCGGGCCGCTTCGACATTGGCCTGCTGCAGGTTGATCTGGGCCTTCAGGGTCTGGATCTGGGCGGTCGAGGCGGCGACGTTGGCCTGCGCCTGGGCGACCGTGGCGCGGTAGTCGACGTCGACGACCTGGGCCACCAGCTGACCGGCGCGCACACGCTGGAAGTCCTGCACGGGCACCAACCAGACATAGCCCGGCACCTTGGCGGAGATCGGCGTGGGGTCGGACTGCAGATAGGCGTCGTCAGTGCCCTTCCAGCCTGGAGCGCCCTCCCAGCTGTTCCATCGGGTGACGACGACGAAGAGGATGGCCGCGGCGACGACAACGAAGAGGCTTCGCCAAACGATCTCGCGCGCAAAGCGCCAGTCGAGCGTGACACCGCCAACCTTCACCCAAGATCCCCCGTCGACAAGATCGCGACCTTTTGTCCACGATCCCCCAATCCGGCGAGGTTCTCAATCGGCCAGTTTGTTTTCCTGCACGCCTGTGTCGTTCCTGGGACGTCTGCGCCGTAGGGGGCGCCCGACGCCCGTTCATGTCCGTACGCGAACCGAGGCGAGGCCGTGGAAGGCGAGGTTAGGTCGCCACTCGGGCGGCGCCTCGGGGTCCTCGAGGCGAAGGCCGGGGAAACGCTCAACGATCCCGGCGATGGCGATCCGCGCCTCCAGCCGCGCCAGGGCCGCGCCGATGCACAGATGCGGCCCCCCGCCAAAGGCCATGTGCGATGCTCCGCGGCGGCCGATGTCGAAGTTGTGCGGCTCGGGGAAGACGGCCGGATCGCGGTTGGCTGCCGCGATCATCACCGCGGCCACCTGGCCCTGCCGCAGCCGGACCCCGCCGATGTCCACCTCCCGCGACGCCACCCTCTGCGTCCCGCTGGTGGGCGGCTCGAAGCGGAGGACTTCCTCGACTGCCGGCCCGATCAGGTCGGGCGACGCACGCAAGCGAGCCAGTTGGGCCGGATGGCGCAGCAGCAGGTCCACGCCGGTGGCGATGAGGTCGGATGTGGTGACGTTCCCCCCCAGCAGGAGGTTCATGCAGTTCACCCGGATCTCGCTGTCCGAGAGGGTCTCGCCGGCGTCTTGCGCAGCCAGGAGGTCCGAGATCAGGTCGTCGCCGGGTTGTGAACGGCGCCCGGCCATGATCCCGTCGAGCAGTTCGCTGATCGTGTCGCTGGCCGCCTTCGTCGCATGACGCGCACCCGCGTTCGCGCCGGCGTCAAAGCTCGCCAGCGCGGCCTCGGAGAGAGACCGGAAACGCGCGATGTCGGCCGTGTCCACGCCCAGCAGCCGGCCCATCACGGTGATCGGTATGGGGAGCGCGTAGTCCGCCAGCACATCGAAACCGGCCTGCGGAAGCATGGCCAGCTGCGCCTCGACGATCTCGCGCACCGCCGGGGCCAGAGCGCCTACGCGCCGCGCCAGGGCCCGCTGGATCGGCCCCCTCACCCGGCTGTGGTCGGGTTCGTCCATCCATCCCATGCCGCTGTTTCGGTCGCCCGGCCGGTTCATGTCGGCAGGCTTGAAAGCGTGGACCAGGGCGCCGGGTTCGGCCTTGTCGGCGTCCCTCCATTGAGAGGCGTCGTTGAGCCAGGGACGCGCGTCGGCCATTCGCGTCAGGATGAAGGTCCGGCTCGCTTCGTCGCGATAGACCGGCTGGTCCGAACGCAAGCGGTCGAAACTTCCGTGACGATCTTCGGCGCCCCCAGCTTGGTTCTTGGACATCGCGGGCCTCCTGCCTCCCAGCAGAGACCGCTGACGTCTCTCATGGAAGTGAAATCGCTCGCGTCGTGAATTCGACGAGATTGAAAACACGACAGGCCGGACGGGCGGCCTTTGAGCATGCGGTTACGGTCGCTCTTTTTGACCCGGCTCTGATGCTGCTCTGACGCCGCTTTGACGGCCTCGGATGCATAAGCGCGACCGGTTCACGAACCCGGTGCTGGCGACGCGCATCCCCCGCGCAGGCGCCGCCCCCAACAAAGACGGAGGACAGTCCGATGCTCCCGAGGACCCTGCTCGCGAACCTCCTTTCGAGGTCGCTGACCGTGAGCATGTGCATCGTCTTCGCCGTGCTCGCGGCGGCCTTCCTGACCAGCGCGCACGCCGCCATCCAGCAGCCCGCAAGCGCCTCGGCGCCAGCCGTCGCAGGCCCGGGCTGAAGCGCGGTTCCGCCCCTCCTCCAGATTTCCGGCGCAAGTCTCCTTCCTCCGCGCCGGCTTCTCCCCCCGGGTGCGCGAGCCCGGGGGTTTTTTTGGTCGCGCCGAGGCGCGCATCACCGCCGACAAGCCCCGCCAGGCGCCCTATATCGGGATCGATGCCAGCCCGCCTTCGCCCCGTCCGTCTGGAGTATGTCGTGGACGGACCGCGCCTGAAGGCCCAGCTCGCGAGCTACGCCCGCGACGCCTATGGCGATCCAGTCGAACAACGCCGCCGGGCGATCGAGATCCTCAAGGGCGCGCTCTCGCGCGGGCGCATGATCGCCAAGGAGCGGCTCGAGAACGGGGCCGGGGGCATGGAGACCGCGCGGCTCCTGTGCAGCCTGACCGACGAGGTGATCCGCGCCCTTTGGGATTTCGCGCTCACGCGCGCGGTGCCCAGCGCCCAGGGCGAGAAGATCGCCCTCATGGCCGTAGGAGGCTACGGCCGCGGCGCTCTGGCGCCCTTTTCCGACATCGACCTGCTCTTCCTGCGTGGAGACAGTGGCGGGGACGAGACCGAGCGGCTGATCGAGTTCATGCTCTATGCGCTTTGGGATCTGGGCTTCAAGGTTGGCCACGCCTCGCGCACGGTCGAGGACTGCCTGGTCCAGTCGCGCGAAGACATGACCATCCGCACCGCGCTCATCGAGGCGCGGCGTCTGACCGGCGACATCGACCTGGCGGAGAGCCTCAAGCGCCGGTTCCGCAACGAGATCCTCGCCGGCACGGGAGCGGAGTTCGTGGCCGCCAAGCTGGCGGAACGCGACGCGAGACACGTCCGCTCCGGCGCCAGCCGCTTCATGGTCGAACCCAACGTGAAGGAGGGCAAGGGCGGCCTGCGCGACCTGCACACCCTGTTCTGGATCGCCCAGTACCTCCACCCGACACTGAGCGTCGACGAGGTCATTCGCCTGGAGGTGTTCGAGGGGCGCGAAGTGCGCGCCTTCCTGCGCGCCTTCGACTTCCTGGAGTCGGTCCGCGCCCACCTCCACTTCGCCACGGGTCGGCCGGAAGAGCGCCTGACCTTCGACCTGCAGCCCGAGATCGCCCGCCGCATGGGCTATCAGGACCGCATCGGGCCAGGAGGCCAGCCTACCCAGGCCGTCGAGCGCTTCATGCGCCGCTACTTCCTGATCGCCAAGGACGTGGGCGTCCTCACCCGCATCTTCGCCGCCAAACTCGAGGCGGAGCACCTCAAGCTCACCTATGGGCGCTCGGCCGATTCAGCCCGCCTTGGCGCTCCTGGCGAGGTGATTGAAGAGGCCTTCGTCATCGACGGCGGCCGCCTGTCGACCGTGGAGCCGGGCGTGTTCGACGCCGACCCAGTCAACCTCCTGCGCCTGTTCCGGATCGCCGGCGAGCGCGGCCTCGATCTGCACCCCGACGCCATGACCGAAGCCACACGCCGGACGGGGCTGATCACCGCCCGGGTGCGTCGCGATCCGAACGCCGCGCGGGTTTTCCTGGATATCCTCGCGCGCCTGCCCGACCCGCGTCGCGCCCTCGACCTGATGAACGAGGCGGGTGTCCTGGGCCGCTTCATCCCCGAGTGGGGCCACGTCGTGGCGAAGATGCAGTACAACATGTACCACGCCTATACGGTGGACGAGCACACGCTCCGCGCCGTCGGCGTGATCGCCGACATCGCCGCCGGCAGGCTTCACGAAGACCATCCTGCCTGCACCGTGGTCTTTCCCCTGATCGAGGATCGCGAGGCCCTGTTCCTGGCGATGCTGCTGCACGACACCGGAAAGGGCGGCGTTGGCGGTCAGGAGAAGGCCGGCGCGCGCGCTGCGCGGCAGGCGTGCGAGCGTCTGGGTCTGGAAGCGCCGCGCATCGACCTCGTCGCCTGGCTGGTCGAGAACCACCTGGTCATGAGCGATGTCGCCCAGAAGCGCGACATCTCCGATCCGGCGACGGTCGCCGGTTTCGTCTCCCTGGTGGAGACGCCCGAACGGATGCGGCTGCTGCTGGTCCTCACCACAGCCGATATCCGCGCCGTGGCGCCGGGGGTCTGGAACGGATGGAAGGGCCAGCTCCTGCGCGAACTCTTCACGGCGGCGGAGACGGTGTTCCGCGGAGGCCGCGCCTCCGACGCGGCCGGACTGGGACGGCGTCGGCAAGAGGCCGAGGCGTTTGACGCCCGCACCGCCCTGGTGAACGCCGATCCGTCCTCCCGCCCGTGGGCGGCCGCCATGGAGGACGCCTATTTCGCAGCATTCACCCGCGCCGAGCAGGCCGGCCACCTGGAGCTCTCGCGCCGGGCGGCGATGATGGGCGGGGCGGCGGCGAAGGGCCAGGTCCGCGCCCACCGCAACGCCACCGAGGTCGTGGTCGCCGCCCGCGACCGCCGCGGGCTCTTCGCGGACCTCGCCCTTGCGATCGCCCGCCTGGGCGGCAATCTGGTCGGCGCCCGCATCTTCACGTCTCAGGCCGGGGACGCGCTCGACGTCTTCTACGTCCAGGACGCGGCCGGCCGCGCGTTCGGAGAGGACAGGCCTCGCGGTCTCGACCGGCTGGTCCACGCCATCGAGGCCGCCGCCCGCGGAGAAGTCCAGCTCGAAGTTGACGATCGCGCTGCGCCAGACCTGGGTCGCGCTTCGGCCTTCGCCATTTCGCCCGGCGTGGTGATCGACAACGAGGCCTCGCCCACCGCGACCGTCGTCGAGGCGACGGGCCGCGACCGCCCTGGCCTCGTTCACGCCCTGGCGCGCGCCCTCGCCGACGCAGGGCTCTCGATCCAGTCGGCCCACATCGATAACTATGGCGAGCGTGCAGTGGACAGCTTCTACGTCGTCACCGCCGACGGCGGGAAGCTCACCAATCTCGCCCACTGCGCCGACGTACGCGAACGCCTCATCGAGATGCTCGACGCCGCCGACGCTCCCGCCCGCCGCGCCCGCCTGACGCGCGCCCAGGCGAGCCCCGCGCGCTGACTTGCAGCCTTGGCCGGCGCCCGATAAATCCTCGATATGCTCCGCCCGGGACGTTCCTTCGCGCGATGGCGCGGTCTCTAAAGACCGAAATCGCTAACCCGCGGCCGAGTGCGGCCGCGCCCGTTTCAACCGTTCCGGACCTGAAGCCAATTCCATGAGCGATACCCCTCTCGAGGCCTATGAAGGCCCGCAGCGCGTTTTCTCCGGCGTCCAGCCCTCGGGCGCCCTGCACCTTGGTAACTATCTTGGCGCCCTGGTGAAGTTCGTCGCCCTGCAGGAGCAGATGGAGTGTCTGTACTGCGTGGTCGACCTGCACGCGATCACCGCCTGGCAGGACCCTGCGGCCCTGGCCGCTCAGACGCGCGAGATCGCCGCCGCCTACATCGCCGCCGGGGTCGACCCGACGCGTGCGATCATCTTCCCGCAATCGGCCGTTTCCGGTCACGCCGAGCTCGCCTGGATCTTCAACTGCGTCGCGCGGATCGGCTGGCTCGACCGCATGACCCAGTTCAAGGAGAAGACCGGCAAGAACAAGCAGGGCGCCAGTGTCGGCCTCTATACCTACCCAGTGCTTCAGGCCGCAGACATCCTGCTCTACAAGGCCACCCACGTGCCGGTGGGCGAGGACCAGAAGCAGCACCTGGAGTTGACCCGGGACATCGCCGGGAAGTTCAACAACGACTTCAACGCGCCCGGCTTTTTCCCCCTGACCGAGCCGATGATCGAGGGTCCTGGCGCACGCGTGATGTCCCTGCGCGACGGGCTGGCCAAGATGTCCAAGTCAGATCCGTCGGACCAGTCGCGCATCAACCTCCTCGACGACGCCGAGACGATCTCGCAGAAGATCCGGCGCGCGCGCACAGATCCTGCGCCCCTGCCCGCAGAAGTCGCCGGCCTCTCCAACCGGCCCGAGGCGGCGAACCTCGTGGGCATCTATGCGGCCATGGCGGGGGTCAGCGACCAGCAGGTGCTGAACGAGTTTGGCGGCAAGGGCTTCGGCGAGTTCAAGCCGGTCCTGGCCGACCTGATGGTGGACAGGCTCGCTCCAGTCTCGGACCGCATGCGCCGCCTGATCGCGGACCCCGCGGAGATCGATCGCATTCTCGCCCACGGCGCCGCCCGCGCCCGCGCGATCGCGGTCCCGATCCTCGAGGAGACCCGCCGCATCGTCGGCTTCGTCAAGGCCTGACCCGGCGGTTTGGCCGCCGCGTGGCCGGGTCCGCGCCTTGACGTCGGGCGACCGCAGTTCCAAGCGTCGACGCAGGCCGTGGGGAGGATCAAGCGCGGTGACCAGGGATGCTCCGTTTGTCGCCGTTCGCCGGCCGCTCGCCTGGCCAGGTTCCCCTGCCGACCTCGTCCGCTCCCGCGAGCCCTTCACTCCGGTCCGCGTGTTCGTGCCCGCCGGGGCCCTGGGGTCTGGAGTCCGCGCGGACGAGGTCGAGTTGGCGCTTAAGGCCGGTTTCGACGCCATCGCTCTGGACGCCGGCTCGACCGACAGCGGTCCCGCCTATCTCGCCTCGGGCGTCTCGAAATACAGCCGCGAGGCAGTGCGCCGAGACCTGGCCCTGCTCATGGAGGCCGGGCGCCGTGCGGGCGTTCCCTTGCTGGTGGGGTCCTGCGGCACGTCCGGCTGCGATCCGGCCCTCGACTGGACCGTGGACATCGCCCTGGAAATCGCTGGCGACCAGGGCGCACGGCCGCGCATCGTAGTTCTGCGCTCCGAGCAGGACCCGGAGGCCATCAAGGCCAGGCTCGCCGACGGAATGATCTCGCCGCTCGCCCCGAGCGGGCCTCTCACCGAGGCAGAGGTCGACGCCTGCGACCACATCGTCGGGCTGCTCGGGCCCGAGCCCTACATGGCCGCGGTCGCGGCCGGCGCAGACATCGTCCTTGGCGGCCGCACCACCGACACCGCCGTGCTCGCCGCAGTTCCACTCATGCTGGGCGCGGGCGTCGGGCCGGCCTGGCACGCGGCCAAGATCGCCGAGTGCGGCGGCCTCTGCACCACACATCCCACGAGCCCAGGGGTCCTTATCACTGTGGGGCGCGAAAGCTTCACCGTCGAGCCGCTCGACGCACGGGCGGCCTGCACGCCCTACACCGTCTCGGCGCATATGCTGTACGAGAACAGCGATCCCTTCCGTCTGGTCGAACCTGGCGGAGTCCTCGACGTCACCGACGCCGACTATCGGGCGTTGGACGCGCGGCGGGTGGAAGTGACCGGATCCCGGTTCGAGCCGCGTCCCTACACCCTGAAGCTGGAGGGCGCGGGAGGGGGGCCATTCCAGACCCTCATGCTCGTGGGGATCGAGGATCCCGAGGTGATGGCTGACATCGACGCCTTCGTGGCGCGGATGCATGCGGCGCTGATCAAGCGGACGAGCCGCGTACTGGCGCTCGAACGCGAGGCGTTCGACATTTCCCTGCGCCCCTACGGCTGGAACGCCGTGTCCGGCCGGCCGGTCCCGCCTGACGCGCCGGCTCCCCGCGAGATCGGCCTCCTCTTCGTGGCCACCGCCGCGACCCAGGCCCTGGCCACGCAGGTCGCCAAGGTCTGCAATCCCTTCTTCTTCCATTTTCCCGTGCGCGAGGGAAAGGAGATGCCCAGCTACGCCTTCCCCTTCTCGCCAGCCGAGATCGAACGGGGTCAGGTGTTCGAGTTTCGACTGCACCACGTGGTCCGCGTCACCTCGCCCTTCGAACTTGTGCGCGGCGAGATGCTCACCGCGGACGCTGAGGCGGAGGCGGCGCATGCCTAGGCTCGCCGAGGTCTGCCGCTACGTGCGTTCGAAGAACGCCGGACCGTTCTGGATCACCATCGACGTCTTCTTCGACGATCGGCAGACCTACCTGCGCCATCGGGACGATCTCGCGATCGGCGCGGCCAGCATCGCCCGCCTCTACGAAGTCGACGAGGCGCAGGTCCGCCGCTTCGCCATCGACCGCCTGCACACGGTCAAGATTTCCATTCCCCGGCCCGCTCCGCAGGGAGGGGTCGTGGAACGCGACATGCACGGCGGCCAGCAGTTCGTCCCCTTGCTCTCGCTGGAATTGGGAGCCGGCGGGTAAGGGGGCGGCGCCTCGGAACTTATAGTTATTGGCCGAGAACCTCACGAACTACACGAACGCCCTACTAAACTACGTTTAGTCGATCAGAGTTGTTATCGTACCGCAGGCGCATTGATTGAGTCCGTGAGGTCCGTGCTCGATTATACTCCAGGAATCGTGGATCGATATGCGGAGGCGCGGCCAAACTCGACGTCCGTAGTCTTCACAGTCCCAGCCGTTCGCCCCGGCGCAGTCTGGAATCGCCAGTACAGGTTAGTGTGGGCGATCACCTGGCCGGGCGGGGGGGCGCCCCACTTCGAGAGGTCCTCGGTCGTATGAGCGTCGCTGACCAGGGTCACGTCGTAACCTCGGACCAGCGCACCGTGCAGGGTCGCGCGGATGCAGGCGTCGGTCTGGGCTCCGGCGACCACCAGGCCCCCGACCTCCAGATCCGCCAGCAGATCTTCGAGCGGGGTCTCCTCGAAGGCGTCGCCATAGGTCTTCTCGATCAGGGCCTCGTCCTCGGCCGGGTTCAACTCCGGGGCGATCTGCCAGGCCTCGCTGCCCCGCGGGAGATCGTCGCTGACGTGCTGGACCCAGATCACCGGCGCGCCGTCGCGCCGCGCCGTCTCCACCAGGCTGGCGATGTTCGCCACCACCTCATCGCGCGCGTGGGCGCTGGCGACGACACCGGTCTGTACGTCGACGACCAGGAGGGCAGTATTTGGTCTGTTCTGCAGTGTGGACATCCCTTCGCCTCTGCTCCGTTCCTGATTGGTTCTCAAACTGGTGTGTTGCGGGCGGCGAAACAAGGGGTTAGCGAGCAACCCCGCCGTCCGGGGCTAACGGCGGTTGCAGTCAGCTTTGCAGCCGGAACAGATGAAAAGCCCAGGTCAAACCTTTCGACAGTCGGACGCGCTCCCACGCGCCCTCGATAAGGCCGCCCAAGCCTTGCGGGCGGGTCGCCCCACCGAGGCGGAGCGCTTCGCCGCGCCGGTGCTAGCGGCCGACCCGGAGAATCTCCTCGCGGCGCAGGTGCTCGGGGCGGCTCTCCTGATGCAGGGGCGTCCCGCCGACGCGCTCGCCCCGCTTGAGATGGCGACGCGGCGGAGCGCAGATCCGTCGACCGGGATCTACTTCGCCCGGGCCCTCGCTCGTGTCGGGCGCAAGGACGAGGCCCTGGTCCAGTTGCGCGAGTGCGCGGCGCGGCGTCCGCCTTTCGTGCAGGCCTTCCTCGAGCTTGGCGACCAGCTGGCCGAAGCCGGCCGCTACGACGAGGCAGCAGAGGTGTTCGAGACCGGTTTATCGCTCGTGCCCGAGGCGGCCGTGCTGCGGATCGGCCTCGGCTATCTCCACCTGCGCCGCAACGACCGGGCGCGGGCGCGGGAACTGTTTTCCGAGGCCCGCGAGGCGGCGCCGCAGCGGCGCGACGCGGCGATCGCCCTGGCCAGGGTGATGGCGCTGGATGGCGAATCCGCCGCCGCCGTCGATCTCTTCCGGCTCGCCCTGGCTTCCCAGCCCGAGGATCCGGTGGTGCGCATCGAGCTGGGCAAGTGCCTGCTCGACCTGGGCGAGCGCGAGGCGGGGGAGGCGATGCTCCGGGCGGGCTCGAGCGGATCGGCGCAGTGGGGGCCGACGCTCAGGGCGCTCGCCGCCGGCGCGCATGGGCGCTTCTTCCTGCGTCCCAGCGCAGCGGCGCGTTTCCTGCAGGCTGAGCGGGCGGGTCAGGCCCGGAATCGCCGGCGATAGACACCCTTCTCCCGCACCATCGTACCCTGCAGCTCGCGGGCGCGCTCCATCTCCGCCTCGCTGAGCGTCGTGACTTCGGAGCCCCAGGCCTCGCGCCGGATCGGGAAGCACTGGGCCACGGGCGTTCCCTTGGGCAGCACGCCCCTGAAGTTCGCGTCATGCCAGTGCGCGGGAAAATGAATCCAGGCGTCGCGATAGCGGTCACAGTCGACCAGGCCGGTCAGCGTGGTGAACGGCAGGTCGAAGCGATTGACCGGGTGAGTGAACAGCACCGACCAGCCCTCGGGCGCTTGGATCGTCCAGACGTTGTTGAATTTGATGAGGAAGCGGTCATCGTCGAACAGCGGGGCGCCCGCGACCTGGCCCGGATCGTGCAGTCCGATGGGCGAGCGAGGCACGCCGGCGATTGCGGGCAGTTCGCTCTCCCAGGTGAATTCGCCATCCTCCACCCGGACATCGCAAAGCAGCGGGATTAGGAATCCGGCGGTCATGGCGTCAACGAATGGCGGACACCGCTTCACCGTATCGTCATCGCCCGCGGCCATGGCGCTGTAGGCCTGCTGCGGCATGGTTCGCAGCCAGTCTGGCAGGCCGGATGCGGCCGGGACGGGAGGCGGCGCCACCCCTTCGAGCTCGCTGGGGCAGCGAAAGGTGAGGGTCATCGGGGGCTCGCGCCTGGCTTTCTCGCCTGTCTGGTCAGTTGCGGCGTCTGTGCGAGAGCAGACAGAAAACGTTGCCAAGTCAAAACCCTATCGGCCCCGTCCAGTCCGTCGGAGTCGACCGGCTGTAGGTTTCCGGGACGGAGGCCGTCAATACGCGCAGACGCCCCTTCGGGTTCAGACTCTCGGCGGTCTTGCCCTCCAGTGACAGGAGACTTGTAGGGTGCCAAAAAAGAACCCATAGCCGCGCGAGCGGGCGACCAAAAGGAGATCCCGATGAAGCCGCTCGCGATCGTCACCGGCGTCGGTCCGGGAACCGGCTCGGCCCTCGTGCGTCGGTTCCTTGAGGGCGGCTACCAGGTGGCGATGCTGGCGCGCACGGCCGACCGTCTCGCCGAAGTCGAGCGCGAGCTGCCGGACGCCTTCGCCTTCCCTTGCGACGTCGCCGACCCCACCGCGCTCGCCGCGGCGCTGCAGGCGGTCGAAGACCGGTTCGGTCTGTCGCCAAAGGTCGTCATCCACAACGCGGTAGGCGGCGCTTTCGGCAGCTTCCTCGAGATCGAGCCGGAAATCCTCGAGCGGAACTTCCAGGTAAACGTCATGGCTCTCCTGCGTCTCGCGCGTTGGGCGGCGCCCCGGATGGAGGCGGCCGGCGAGGGCGCTCTGATCGTCACCGGCAACACCTCGGCCGTCCGCGGCCGGGCCCGCTTCGCCGGTTTCGCCCCGACCAAGGCGGCCCAGCGGATCCTTGCCGAATCCATCGCCCGGGAGATGGGCCCCAAGGGCGTGCACGTCGCCTTCCTGATGATCGACGCGGTGATCGACCTTGAGTGGACGCGCTCCCGCTATTCCGATCGCCCCGACGACTTCTTCATCAAGCCAGCGGACATCGCCCAGGAGGCCTTTCACCTGGCCCACCAGCCCCGCTCCGCCTGGTCGTTCCTCACTGAGATCCGCCCATTCGGCGAGACCTGGTAGCGCCCTCTTCCTCCGTCTCAGCGCGCGTACTGGACGACCGACAGCAGATTCCCGTCGGGGTCTCGGAACCACAGCACCCTCGCGCCGTCGGGCGCGCGCCACACTCCCAGGGCGTCGTGCTGGAAGCCTGCGAAGCGCTCGGCCGTGACGCCCTTACGTTCCAGCGCCTCAGCGACCGCGTCCAGATCCTCGACCGCAAATCCCACGACGGTGTGCTCGGACGGGCGGGTGGAGGGGACCGGTGACAGGCGAAGGTCCCCTCCGCCTACCTCATAGACGTCGGCGCCGTGCGACTGGCCCTTCAGCTTCAGACCGAGGACCTCCGAATAGAAGGGCCGGGTGCGAGCGATGTCGGCCGTCCAGACAAGGGGTTGCAGGCGCGCAGAGCCGAGCATGCGCGGGCCTCCTGGATGTGATGGGGGAAGCATAGACTAGCTCGATGGCGGCGGGTCTTCCACTAGCGCGGACCTCTTACCTCCCAGCGCTTCGTGCCGGGCTGTCGAATCCGAGCGCCTTCGCGCGTCTCAAAGCCAGATCGGGCATCATGCTCGGTCTCCACGGGAGAGAGCCGATGAAGTACCTGTTGCTGATCTATGAAGACGAGAGCGTCTACGGCCCGGACAAGGCGGGAGACGCCATGAACCAGGTCGTCGCCGGCCATATGGCGCTGAGCCAGTCTCTGGGCGCCAAGCGCCTGGCCGGGGCGGGTCTGCAAAACACCCCCACGGCCACCACGGTCCGCACCGGCCGAGGCGGCGTCCAGACGATCCACGACGGTCCGTTCGCGGAGACCAAGGAGCAGCTTGGCGGTTTCTACATGGTCGACGCCGAGGACCTGGATGAAGCGATCGCAATCGCGAGGAAGATCCCGGTCTACCACGAGGGCGCGGTGGAGATCCGGCCTTTGCTCGGCGAGGGCCAGAGAAAGGCGGGCTGAGTGGACTGCGCACTCGATCGCGCGGTTCGGCAGGCGGCGGCGCGCGTCATCTCGGCGCTCGCCGCCCGCTTTCGGGACCTCGATCTTGCGGAGGACGCCTTCTCCGAAGCATGCCTGTCGGCTGCCCGCGCCTGGCCCAGCGAGGGGGTGCCGACCGATCCGACCGCCTGGCTCTACCGCGCCGCCTATCGCCGTGCGCTCGACGACTTGCGGCGCAGAAACGTCCGCGTCCGGTTTAAGCCGGACCCGCCGCCGCCGGAGCCGACGGTCGAAGACGGATTAGCGGACGAGGCGCGGCTGATCCCGGACGAGCGGTTGCGGCTGATCTTCATCTGCTGCCACCCCGCGATTGCGCCGGAATCGCGCGCCGCCCTCACGCTTCGCCTCGTCTGCGGCCTGGCCGCCCGGGAGATCGCCACGGCCTTCCTGGTCCCCGAGGCAACCCTGCTGCAGCGCCTCACACGGGCCAAACGCAAGATCGCCGCGGCGGGGGTGCCTTTCGCGGTTCCAGGTCCCGCGGAGTGGTCCGAACGACTGGATGCCGTCCTGTCGACCCTGGAGATCGCCTATTCGAAGGCTCACGAGGACGCTGCCGCGGTCGGTCCCCATGCCGGCTTCGCCGACGAGGTGCTCCGGCTGACGGACAGCCTTGCCGCGATGCTGCCTGAAGAAGGCGAGGTGCTGGCCCTGGCGGCGCTGGTCCGATACGCCGAAGCGCGCCGGCCCTCGCGCCTGGATGGCGCGGGCGCCATGGTTCCGCTCTCGGAGCAGGACCCCGCCCTGTGGCGCCGCCCTCTGATCGAGGCTGGCGACCGGTTTCTCTACCGGGCGCGGAACCTCGGCGAGCCCGGTCCGCGCGCCCTGCTCGCCGCGATCCATGGCGTCTGGTGCGCCCGACGAAGTCTGCAAGATCCACCGCCCTGGCCCGTCGTTCTCGAGCTCTATGACGCCATGCTGGCGCAGCGCGACGACGTGATCGTGCGGCTGAACCGGGCCGTGGCCCTTGCGGAGGTGAGGAGCGCGCAAGCGGCCCTCGCCGAAGTCGAGGCCCTGGCGGCGCCCCAAATGGAAGCTTTCCAGTCCTGGCACGCGGTCCGCGCCGATCTCCTCAGGCGCGTGGGCCGGATCGAGGAGAGCAGGGACGCCTACCGACGCGCGATCGAACTCGCCGCCGGACCCGGCGAGCGCGCCTGGCTGGCGGCCAGGCGACCCTGAGCGCCGACGCCCTATTTCTCGAACAGGTAGTCGCAGCCGCTATCGGCGGGATCGTGGGCCGTGATGCGGTCGTAGAGGCCGACGTTCTCCGCGACGGAGCGATCCACGTCCTCCTCCAACAGGAAACCGGCGGCGACCTGGGAGCGGGCGGCGGCGCGCACCTTGGCGACGTAGTCGTCGCGGTTGTGGTAGCGCGCCTCCAGGCTCGGCCGTGGATCCTTGGCGGCGCGGCGCTCGGCCTCGGTGCGGGCGAAGGGCAGGAAGCTGCCGTCGAAGCGCGCTGTCGCCCAGCCGAATCCCGTCTGCGGCGCGCGTTGATTCCAGCCGGTGTGGGTGCCCAGCGGGACCATCAGCTCGATCATGCGCACGCCGCCCTGGTCGTTGCCGTCCGCGTCCGGCGTCGGGACCAACGACCCGTAGGCCGGCCCATGGTGCGGCGGGATCCTCGTGGCTACGCCCTCGCCGGCGTAGAGAGGTCCGAAGTCCAGCCGGGGCGCGGCGAGGTTCTGCGCAGGCGGGCTGATCGAAAGCCCCTTCGGGAAGTCCGCGCGATAGGTCTTCACGGTCGTCAGTGTCCCATCCGAGATCTGCGGATAGGCGCTCGGCGGCGGCGCCGTCCCGTCCGCCACCCAGCGATCCAACGCCAGGATCAGAGCGCGCATGGGGAGGTAGTGGTCGGTCGTCGAGACGCAGTTCACATACGGGAACCGCGTGCGCGAGCGACCTACGTAGTGCTGGGCGCCCATGAAGGCGTACAGCCGCGCGTCGGGCGCCGGGACGACGTCGCGCCGCCCGTCGGGCGTCGTGGCGATCAGCGAGGCGTCGCGGTTCCAGAACTCGGTGGAGGTGTTGGCGAAGATCAGCTTGGGCAGCCGTCCCTGTGTGTCCGCGGCGCGCTCGATATAGGACCCGCTGGCGTGCGTGACCGGGTCTCGGCTCACTGCTGTGGTGAAGGGGAAGGCGTCGGACGGATAGTCGTGCTCCTCCAGCATGGAGGGGTGGCGGGTGGGCTGCACAAAGCGGGCGTTGAAACCGGCGCTCCCGCCGGCGCCGGGCACTTCGAGATAGGCGCCCTCGAACGCCAGGCGTCCGCTCTCGTCGACATCCAGCCCGTCGTGCAGCATGCGCCCGATCAGGCGGCCCGACTGGCTGATGCCGAAGATCAACGTGTGGCTCGGCGGCTGTGCGCCCTCGAAGGGATGGTCGCGGAACCAGGCGAGCAGGTCGCGGATCCCAGCCATGCCGGCGCCGGCCACATAGGGGTCGGCGGCCACATAGGTCAGCTCGTAGATCACGCCCGGCTTGAAGCCTTCGTTCAGGACGACGCGTCCGGGACCGCCGCGCTCTTCGGGAACCAGGAAATGCCAGTGGTCTCGCGGAACCGGCCGACGCGGATCCTCTGGCCTGGGGCGCTCGGTTAACACTGCGGCTGGGTCGTTGGGCGTCGCCGGCTCATAGGTGAGCCCGCGCATGCCGGCGTAGGTCGCCACGAGCGTGGGCGCGCTGACCGTGAATTCGTTTTCCACCATCCCCACGATGGCCGAGCCGTCGGGATTGCGCGCCACTGGCGGGTGGAACACCAGGGGCCTGTTCCCCGGCGGCTGGGGCGCGACGTCCCAGGTCCAGGCGGAGAACAGCAGGGTGAATCCGTGGCGCATCAGAAAGCCGTCGCCGGCGTCCGCCACTGTGGTCGGATCGTTGTGGGCGGGGCTGGCCCCGTCCACCTGCCCCAGGATGGCGATGCCGCCGCGGTTGTTGACGTCGTAGATTAGCGTCGAGGCCTCGGCCTTCACGGGTCGGAGCATGACGAATTCGCTGTCGAACTCGACCATTCCCGCCGAATCCCGCGGCGCGCGCTTGAGATCGACGATCCGCGCGTTGGCCGGATCGTTGGGATCGAGGCGGAAATGGGCGACGCCGCGGATCTTCTCGTAGGGCCCGACGTCCCCGAAGCTCATTCCGCCGGCGAACGGCGTTCGCTCGATCACCTGGATCCGCTCCACCGCCGCCATTGCCGTGTGCGCGGCGAGCAGGGCGACGGCGCCCAGCAGGACAGGAATGCGGTGTTTCATGATCAGCCCCTCCGCTTTGCGCCGATGTGACTAGAGCAAACCCCGTTCAGACGAAACCGTCTGAACGGGGATGATTTGCTCTAGATTCAAAAGTGTAGCGCCCGATTTGGCGTTCGCGTCTGTTCCGCGCGAACGCGTCGGGCTCTATGGTTCCCGCCGCGGATTTTGCGTCAGGTCCGCTCGCCTCGGCCCATCAGCGATGCGATCGCCACGATCGGCAGCAGCATGGAGCCGGCGTAGCCGCTTACCGCGTTCCAGCCGCCGTCGCGCCACACGGCGCCGCCGATCGAGCCCATGACGCTGGAGCCGGCATAGTAGGCCAGCAGATAGAGCGAGGCCGCGTGGCCCTTGTCCCGGTCGGCGAGCCGACCGACCCAGGCGCTGGCGACCGAATGAACGAAGAAGAACCCTACCGTCACCACGGCTATGCCCGCTACGATCACGGGCAGGGGACGCAGCATCGTCAGCCCCACTCCCGCCAGGGCCGCCGCCGCTCCGGCGGCCATCACCGGGGCGCGGCCGATCCGATCGGCCATCGCGCCGGCCGCCGAGGCGGCGAAGATTCCGAGGATGTAGGCCAGGAAGATCAGGCCGATCTGGGTCGGGTTAAGGCGATAGGGCGGTTCCGACAGCCTGAATCCCGCATAGTTGTAGATCGTCACGAAGGCGCTCATCGCCAGGAAGCCGGCGAGGAACAGCAGCGCCATCCGCGGCTGGCGCAGGTGGCGGCCCCACGCCGCCAGATTCCGTGCGGCGTCGAAGCCCGGACGGCGCTCGAAACGGCGCGAGGGCGGCGCCAGTCCGATGAAGATCACCGCGACCGCCAGGGCGGCGACCGCGATAACGCCAACGGCGATGCGCCAGGAGAAGGTCTGCGTCAGCACGCCGACTGCCACCCGCCCCGTCATCCCGCCAAACGCCGTCCCGCCCACATAGAGGCCCATGGCGGCCCCCAGCCGCGAGGCCGGGACCTCCTCGGCCAAATAGGCCATGGCCACCGCGGGAAACCCGCCCAGGGCCAGGCCCTCGGCGGCGCGCCCGATGAGCAGCGCGGTCCAGCTCGGGGCGAGGGCGCAGAACAGGTTGAGCAGGGCTGCCGTCGCCAGGCAGGCAAACATCAGGCCGCGCCGCCCCACCGCCTCCGACACCGCTCCGGCGAACATGATCGAGATCGCCAATGCGCCGGTCGCAAGCGAGACGGCCAGAGAACTGGTCGCCGCGTCCACGTGGAACTCGCGGGCGAAGTGCGGGAGCAGCGGCTGGGCGCAGTAGAGCAGGCTGAAGGTCGCGAAACCGCCGAGGAACAGCGCGAAACTGATGCGCCGCGTTGCTGTGGAGTCGTATCCAAGATCGACAATAGTGCTCACAGACGGGAAATCTCTCTTGCTCATGGACCCAATCGCAAGCTTCGCCGGAATTGCCTGGCTGGAGACCTCCCGAGGTTCCGTCCTGACCAGCGCATCCTTCCCAAACTCCGTCATCTCCGGTCCAAACAACTGACGGCCGGCGATGACGAAGGGGGGAGCGGGCTCCAAAACGCGGCCATGGCGAGAGACCGGGCGATTACGAAGAATTGGGGCGTCGGTGATCAGCCGGCGGGCGACCAGGTCACCGTCACTCTCGCCCCTGCGCCCGGTTCCGACTCGATCGTCAGATCCGCCTGCGCCGCCGCCGCCCGTTCCCGCATCCCGGCGAGGCCATAGCCGCAGGCGGGGCATGTCGGGTCAAAGCCGCGGCCGTCGTCGACTACGCTCATCTGAAGGCCGCGCCCGGCAAGGGCGCGAAGGGTGACGGTGATCGTCTGGGCCCTGGCGTGATGTCCGGCGTTCGAGATCGCCTCCTGGGCGATCCGCAGCAGCTCGTGGGCCGTTTCGCTCGGCGGCGCCGAGACCGGCTCGAGGGCGGCGACGACCCTCGCCGGGCCGAGCCTGCGCGCCCGCACGACCGCTGCCGAGAGAGCTGTCGCCAGGCAGGGCGGAGGCGACCTCAGCCGGGAAATCATGCGACGGGCGTCGACGAAGTTCTCGTTTGCGATCTGATGGGCCAGCTCGATGGCCTGCGAGGCGCCCGCCGGCAACGCGTTGTTCGCCTGCGCCAACTCGAGCTGCAGCCGGATCGCCGCCAGGCCCTGCGCCAGGGTGTCGTGGATCTCGCGGGCGATACGGTTGCGTTCCTCGACCACGGCGGCATTGCGCGCAGTCTCCGACCACGCGGGCGGGCGCCCCACCAGCTCGGCCAGCTCCGACAGCGCGCCCGACCGTTCGAACCACGGGGCGGTCGGAGGGTTCGGCGAAGGTCGCGCTTGCACGCACCGAAGGGCTGCGTCGCCTTCAGAGCACGAGGCCTCCCGCACGGCGACCGGGGGGACGCTGACCATCCAGGGCCCTTTCGTTTGGGGCGCCCCGCACAGCCAGGGCGTCCCGGCGCCAGGCTGCGTGCGCGCTGCTGATTCCTGCTCGAATTTAGGAAGGTCGGGCGATGTCGCCTATTGTCGGAAACTACGGGGATCGGCCCTCGCCCTTCGAGGAATCCACAAGGCCTGGAACGATCCGGCGCTGTAGGGTTTAGCGGTACTATGAGCCGTCCTGTGCCCGACGAATACCTTGTGGGCCACTACCCGAACCCCGTCGAGCGCGCCGTCGACGGGTGGATTCACGTCGTGGCCATCGCCGTGGCGGGCGGCGGCGCGGCCTGGCTGGTCGGAGAGGCCTTGACCAGGGATCGGCCTGGCATGGTGATCGCCGCCGCGCTCTATGGACTTGCGCTGATCTGCATGCTGGCCTTCTCCGCCGTCTACAACCTCAGCCACCCCTCGCCTGCGCGGCCTTTCCTTCGGCGGCTGGATGAGGCGGGGATCTTCCTGATGATCGCCGGCTCTTACACTCCCTTCACCACCCAGCGCCTTGACGGCCTCTGGGCTCTAGGCATGACCGTTCTGGTCTGGGCGATAGCCCTGGCCGGCATCGTCGGGAAGCTCGCTTTCCCCAAGGTGTCGGAGCGCGTGTGGACGATCGTGTACCTGGCGTTCGGCTGGGTCGCCGTCTTCGCCCTGGGACCGCTCAGCCGGAACCTCTCGTTTGCGGTGCTCGCCCTGCTGGTGGCCGGAGGCGTGATCTATAGCGTCGGGTCGATCCTGTTCCTCATTCGACGCCTGCCGTTCCGACGCGCGGTCTGGCACGGCTGCGTGTGCGCGGGCGCCGGCGTGCACTTCTGCGCGATCGCCGCCGGCGTGGTTCTGACTCCCGCCCTCGGCGTCGCCCACGCCGTGGGATAGGCCCGATTTCCCTCGCTAGGCGGGGCGGGCTGCTCCCCCGGCCGGCGCGTGCTAGCGTCGGACGTCCAGAACTCGCGGGGGCGCGGTATGCTCGCGGAACTCGAGGCGGCAGTCGCCGATTCCCTCCGCCATTTCACCGGGGCGCGCCCTGTCTTCCACCCCCCGTCCGGGGCGGCGTGCGCCAATTGCGGCGCCCCCTTGCAGGGCCGCTACTGCCACTTCTGCGGTCAGGACGCCGACAGCCACAAGCGATCGATCCTGCGCCTGGTGTGGGAAGGGCTCGAGGGGCTCCTTCACCTGGACGGGCGTCTGCGGCGCACGGCCCCGGACCTGTTCCTGCGGCCCGGCCGGCTGGCGCGGGACTATATGGAGAACCGGATCGCGCGGCATGCGCCGCCGTTCCGCACCTTCCTCGTGGCCCTGGTGATCTTCATCTTCGCCGCCGAGCATGCGGCGCACGAACTGCAGGAGGCTTCGGCGCGCGATCAGGCGCGGCAGGCCGCGCTTTTGGCCACGCCTCAAGGCCGCGCCAAGGTCGTCGCCGACATGCGGCGCGAGGCGGCTTCGGATCGCGAAAGTGATCTCTCGGACGCCGCAAGGGACCGGGCCAGCGACCTCAAGGACCCTGACGAGAACCACGCCAAGGTCGAGGCCGCCTTCCAGCGCGAGTCCTCCCGGATCCAGGCGCGATACGCAGCGGCGACGGCGAGGGCGGACCGCGTCGCCGCGGGCCTGCCGGCGCAGGCGCCTGGCGCCAGCCATCGCCGCGGGGGCTGGTGGCGCGAAGGGGTGCGGAAGGCGACGGAGAACCCAAGCTACTACTGGTCGGTCCTGTTCACCTGGGCGCACCGGGCGGCGATCCTGCTGCTGCCGATCGTCGGTCTGACCCTGGCCGGCGTCTATCGCGATAAGCCCCAGTACTTCCTCTACGACCACCTGCTCGTGGCGATGAACCTGCTGTCCTTCGCCTTCCTGGCCAACGCCGTCGGGCTCATCCTGCCCCCGCCCCTGGTGTTCTGGTGGCTGGGCCTGGTAGCCCTGTGGACGCCTGTGAACCTGTTCCAGACTCTGCGAGGGGCCTACGGCTCGACCGTCGCGGGAGCCTTTCTCAAGACGCTGGCGGTCTGGCTCACCACCGTCGTCGCCTTCGGATCGCTGCTGATCGGCCTCCTCGTCTTCACCCTTACACAGCTCTGATCTGGGATGTCGGGGCGGCCTACGAACCGTCGCGGACCAGCGATCCGCGCCAACAGGCGCGACAATAAGCGCAGCCATTCTCTTTAGATTTTATTGGACGAATCGCGCCCAAAAAAACCATGTTGCCGCCGCATTCCGATCCGGGGCCGGGGCAATAATGGAACGGAACTATCGCCTCGCGAGCGTGCTCGGGGGGGTGGCGGGTATTGTCGCCGTTGTCTTTCTCGCAACTCTCGCTCTTGCTGGACCGCGCCTGGGCGCGTTCCTCGGCGGCGGATTTGGTCAGGCGCACCAAAACCCGGGGCTCCCGGCGGGCGATGACCAGTTGGACACGTCTCACCGAGGGAGTGGGTGCGTCGGGCCTTGCGGTCCTCCGTCGGTTCACGCTTCCGACGACTCTTTCGGGGAATTCGCGCCCGTCTTCGATGACCCCGAGCAGGGGCTTCCTTCGTACTCATCCTTCGACGGGGACGACCACAAACCATTCGCGGAACGCGGCGACCCACCCTTCTTCGGGCCCAACTTCAATGGAGGAGGTTCCGGGTCAAGCTCCCCGGGGGGCGCGCCGAAGATCTTTACAGGCGTAGGCGGCGCACCGACGGGCTTTCTCGGCAAGCCGCCGCCACCCTCGGATGGGTCTTCACCCGCTGGCGGCGGAACCACCCCACCCGGCGGCGGAGATTCACCACCCAGCGGCGGGACGACACCCCCCGGCGGTGGAACCACCCCGCCCGGTGGCGGAGTAACGCCGCCTGGCGGGGGCGGGCCGCTCCCCGCCGTCCCTGAGCCGGCGGCCTGGGCGTTGTTCTTGATTGGCGTCGGAGCCGTAGGCGCCGCGCTGAGGGCCACCCGCCCGCCGCGCTGATCGGGACGCCAGGGAGTCTACGACCGACCAGCCGCCGACCCGTAGGCCGCCCATTGCAGGATCACTCCCGTCAGCGCCTCGGCGACCGGGTCACGGCGTCCTGGGCCGATGATGACGAACTCCACCTCCGGCAGCCGGGGCAGGCCTGGTCCCGGCGCTGTCACGGAAAGGCCCGGCGGCATCAGGCGCACGGAGTGCGGCATCAGCCCGATGCCCGCGCGCGCTGCGGCGCTCAGAGCGCTTAGGCTGCCGCTGGTGAAGGCGATCCGCCAGGGTCGGCGAGCGACGTCGAGGGTTTCGAATGCACGGGCGCGTGTGACGCTGGGCGGGGGGTAGACCAGCAGGGGCACGGGCGCGTCGGGGTCCAGCCAGTAGTTCGGCCGACCGATCCAGGCGAGCGGCTCGCGCCAGGCGCTCACGCCGCGCTGGTCGCCGACGCGGCGCTTGACGAAGATGATATCCAGATCGCCCGCGTCGAACGCAGAATAGAGATCTTCGCTCAGTCCGGCTGTGAGCTCCATGTCCACGTCCGGATGACGCCGGGCAAAGGCCGCCAGAACGTCGGGCAGGACCGAAAGGACGAAATCCTCCGAGGCGCCGAACCTCAATCGCCCGCGCAGGGGCGCCCCGCTCAGGGCGCGCGCCATCTCTTCGTGGGCTTCGAGGACCCGGCGGGCGTGTTCCAGCACGCTTTCGCCCTGGGGGGTGATCCGAACGCGGTGTGTGTCACGGTCGATCAGCCGCCGGCCCATCGCCTTCTCCAGCTTCTGCAGATGCTGGCTGACCGTGGATTGTCTCAGGCCCAAGGCGCGCGCCGCGCCGCTGAAGGAGCCAGCCTCGCAGATGGCGATATAACTTCGCAGTAGGTCAGGGCTCAGGGCGCGGTCGGTCATCGAGGTTCATGATAAGCCAAGACGGTTTGATCGAGAGGCGCCGTGTCCCGCGGTTTCTGGCGCCTTTGGGCCCACCCTAGTGGGCCGCCCTCGCGCTTTGCGCCAAAACGTATCAGTATCTGGCCGTACCCTCCGCTGGACGAAACCCAATTCGTCATGGAAGCGCGATCCAAGGTTGCCGGGCGCGTCGAAGCCCGTCCGCGGCCGAGCCCGTCGGACGCAGCGAATCTGCTGCTTCAGGAGGGGATCGATCGTCTGGGGACGACTGCAGACATCGACGGTTTCCTCGCCGACCTGCTGCGGGCGACGCGCAACCTGCTGGGCGGCCATTCGGCGAGTATCTGGCGTCGCGACTCGCGTGACCCGAAGGCGTTCAGGCTCGAGGTCTCCCTGGAAACGGACACGGTCACGCGAGGCGGAGCGCCTACAGGCGAGGAAGGCTCCGCCGTATCCCCGCTCCAGGACGCCGCGCCACCGCCCTGGATCGAATTGAGTCGCGTCGGGCCGGGCGACCTGCCTTGCCAGATCATCATCGTCCCGGACGGGCAGGATGAAGCGGAAGACGCCGTTCTGCTTCAGGCAGGCGTCCGCTCGTCGGTGATCATCGACCTTGTCCTGGCGGACATCTCCCTGGGGGTGCTGATCGTCCGCCTCGCCCACCAGCGGCCGGTCCTGCACCAGCACCGGCGCCTGATCGAGCGACTGGCGCAACGGGCGGCGATGGCGCTGCACCTCTGCAGCTTCGCCACGGCCAAGGCGCGCGCGGAGAAACTCGCCCTCGCCAACGCTCTGCTTCGAGAGACCTCCGAGCGGCTCGGGGCGATCGAGGACCTGGACGCATTCCTCGGTCGCGTTCTGCTGACGATGTACGAGGTGGTGGGCGGCCACTCCGCCACCCTCTGGCTCGTCGACCCAGAGCGTCCGCATCACTACACGATCCATCACGTCGTGGAGAACGGTCGCGTCGTCCCGGGCGCGCAGTCATCTCACCCCAGGCGCGAAGTGGGCTCGACCCCGACGCCCAAGCGGCAGCGCGATTCGCGAATGTATGGGCCGACCTCGAAGCCCCATCTGGTCGATTTGGAGGCCAACAATGGCCTCATGCACGAAGACGAGCGACTCTACCTGCTCGGCCTTGGCGTGCGGCGGCTCCTGTCGGCGCCGCTCGGTGTCGGCGATCGCGTCCTGGGCCGCTTCACGATCCGTCTGACCGACACCCGTCCGATCCTCGAGGACGAGCTCGACCTCATCCAGGCGCTGGCGGGTCAGGCCGCGGTCGCGCTCGATCTCGCCCGCCTCGCCGAGGAGGCCAAGCAGGCCGCGGTCGGCAGGGAGCGCGAGGCGGCGGACCGCAACCGCGCCGACGCCGTTCATCGGGCGAACGAGGTGCTGCGGGCGATGCTCGAGCGCCTTTCCGAACAGCAGGACCTGCCCGCCTTCCTCGGCGACGCCCTGAGGGTGTGCGCGCGCGAGATGGACGCCGTAGGCGTCGGGGTCTGGATCCGCCGCGGCCCAGGAGACCACGGCCTGCTGATATCCTGGCATGGCGGCGAGGTCCGCAGGCCTGCGGAAGGCGACTTTCTCGCCCGGCTCACGACCATGGGGCATCTCGATCGAGACCTGTCTCGAGGCCAGATCGCGTTCGTGAAACTGGCTGACTTTGACGATCTGATCGACGAGTGGGGTCCCACCCTGCGAGGGGCCATCGAGATCGACCACGTTCGAACTGCGGCGCAGGTGCCCATGTTCATCGGCGATCGGTGGCTGGGAACGCTCGTGTTTCGTCACACCAGCGAGAGCCCAGACTATCCTCCTGAGCGCAGGGAGCTCGCCCTGGCGTTTGGCAATCAGATCGCCCTGGCGCTTGAAATGCAAAGGCTCGCAGCCGCGGCGCGAGAGGCGGCGCTTTCCGAAGAGCGCGCGTCGGCGGCGCGCCAGCGCACCGAGGCGGCCGAGCGCACCGCCGAGACCCTGCGCGCTTCACTGGACATGCTGGCTGCGGAGCCGGAGCTCGAGAGTTTTCTCGGTTACGTCCTGCGCTCCGCGAACACGCACCTCGACGTGCCGCGCTCGACGCTCTGGCTCTACGACGCCGAGCAGGAGGTGAACAGGCTGCACATGATGTGCCACGAGGGCGCGGTCACGGTGGAAACGGACACACCGCGAGTCGTGATCACGGCGGGTGAATGGCCATTCTGGCGTCGTCTGATCGAAAAGGGTGCGCCGATCGCCTTCAATGACGCGGCCAACAACCCGGATTTGGCCGTGCCCGGGATACGGGACCGGATGAGGCGCTTCGACGTCCGTTCGCTGCTCCTGGCGCCCCTGATGCTTGGGTCGGAGGTGCTGGGCGCGGTCGGGTTCCATAACACCGAGCGCGAGAGTTGGACCGAGGACGAGATCAGTCTGGCCAGGACCCTCGGCCACCAGGCGACCCTCGCCCTGCAGCTGACGCGGCTGGCGACCAAGGCGCGCGAGGCTGCGCTTTCCGAAGAGCGTGCGTCGGCGGCGCGCCAGCGCACCGAAGCGGCCGAGCGCACCGCTGAGACCCTGGGCGCATCACTGGACATGCTGGCTGCGAAGCCGGAGCTCGAGGGTTTTCTCGGTTACGTCCTGCGCTCGGCGAACACGCACCTTAACGTGCGGCGCTCGTCGCTCTGGCTCCACGAACCTGAGCAGGAGCTGAACCGGTTGCACATGACCTGCGACGAGGGCGTGGTTACGGTGGAACCGGCCGGGTCGCGAAATGTGTTCACGACGGGCGAATGGCCATTCTGGCGTCGTCTGATCGAAGACGGGGCCCCCGTCGCCTTCAATGACGCGGCCCAAAACCCGGATCTGATACAGGAGCGGGTGAGGCGCTTCGACATCCGTTCGCTGGTCATAGTGCCCCTGATGCTCGGATCGGAGATCCTGGGCGTGCTCGGTATCCACAACACCGAGCGCGAGAGCTGGACCGAAGACGAGATCAGTCTCGCCAGGGCCTTCGGTCATCAGGCGACCCTCGCCCTGCAACTGACGCGGCTGGCGACCAAGGCGCGCGAGGGCGCCGTCCTTCAGGAGCGCAACCGGCTCGCGCGGGAGATCCACGACACCCTCGCCCAGGGCTTCGCGGCCATTCGGATGCAGCTGGAACTGGCCCGTGGCGACCCGGCCGCCGCGGGCGAAGCGCTCGCTCTGGCCAACAAGATCGCGGAGGAGAACATGGTCGAAGCGCGCCGTTCCATGGCGGTCCTGATCGCCGAGCGGCCATCGCTCATGGCGTCGCTTTCGGCTGCGATCGAAGGGGTGCGGCGCCTGGGCCAGACGCGGGTCGTGGCCCAGATCGACGCAGCGCCCGAGCCTCCGCCCGAAGTCGCCCATGAGCTCCTGAGGATCTGCCAGGAAGCGATGCTGAACGCCGTGCGTCACGCCGAGGCGAGCACGGTGTGCATCACCCTTTCCGCCATGCCCGGGCTCGGCGTGCGGATCGGCGTGGCGGATGACGGCAAAGGGTTCGATCCTGGCGCGGTCACCAAAGGCTTCGGCCTTGCCGGTCTGCGTGACCGCGCCAGCGCGATCGACGCGGACCTGACCATAGTGTCCGAGCCAGGCGCCGGCACTGAGGTCATCGCCACCTGGGCTCCGGCCTAGAGGCGTTTTTCCGGCCAACGGTGTGCGCGACGCTCCGCGTAACGAACGCCTCCCATCATGAATCGTGATGAGCATTATCGCGGTCATCGGTGTTGTGCATCGCGGCGGCGGGGCTTAGCTGCTCGGGCCGAGGTAATCCGATGTCCGCAATTCGCCGATTCCGCATTCCGATTGATCGCTATCTCATGCTGCTACTGGGCGCCGTGGCGCTTGGCCTGGCGCTGCCGGCGCGGGGTTGGGCGCACGGCGCGGTGGAGGATCTGGTCTATCTCGCGGTCGCCGCCCTCTTCTTCCTGTACGGCGCGCGCCTCTCGCCGGGGGCGGTGTGGTCGGGCCTCTCCAACTGGCGGCTGCAAGCGCTGGTGTTCGCCAGCACCTTCGTTCTCTTCCCCATCGTCGGCCTCGCCGTGGGTCAGGTGGCCAAGCCGTTCCTACCGACGGATCTGGCCCTTGGCCTGATCTTCGTCGCCCTTCTCCCCTCGACGGTGCAGTCCTCCATCGCCTTTACCTCGATCGCCCGCGGCAATGTGCCGGCGGCCCTGTGCAGCGCCTCGATCTCGAACATGCTGGGCGTGGTCATCACACCGCTGCTCGCTTCCCTGATCCTGACCGGCAAGGGCGGCCTGACCCTCCATGGGATGGAGGACATCGGACTGCAGATCGTCCTGCCCTTCGCGGCAGGCCAGGCGGTGCGGCCCTTCACGGCCAAGTGGCTGCTGCGCCATCCGGCGCTCACCCAGGCGTTCGACCGTGGTTCGATCCTGGTGATCGTGTATGCGGCATTCAGCGCCGGGGCGGTGGCCGGCGTCTGGAGCCGCGTCTCGGCGGTCGATCTGGGCGTCATCCTGGCGCTCGACCTCGTCATGCTTGGCGCCGTGCTCGTCGCGACCACCCTTGGCTCCCGGCGTCTGGGTTTTTCGAAGGAGGACGAGATCTCCATCGTCTTCTGCGGCTCGAAGAAGAGCCTGGCGAGCGGCATGCCCATAGCGGCCATCATCTTTCCCGGACATGCCGTCGCCCTGGTCGTCCTGCCCCTCATGCTGTTTCACCAGGCCCAGCTCTTCGCCTGCGCCATCCTCGCCCGCCGCTACGGCGCCCGCCCCGCCGACGGCGCCGAAGGGGTGGTCGCGACGGCTCGCGCCCAGGCCGCCTGACGCCCAGCCGACAGGCCGGCGGTCACTGCGCGGCGGCGGGGGGCTTTGGCAGGGATGAGAGGTAGGCGGCGACCGCGGCCCGGTCGGCAGGCGTGAGGTTCGTGGCCACCAGCTTCATGGAGGGATTCTTGCCCGCCGGGCTCGCATAGTGGGCCAGGCGGGCGAGGATGTAGTCCTTTGAGAGCCCCGCGAGGGCCGGCGCCTTTAGCGCCGGCGTCCCCTGATAGTGAACCCCATGGCAGGAGGCGCAGGCCGGAACCCCTCCGGCCGCTCCCTGCTCGGCGATCGTCTGCCCACGCGACGCCGCGTTCGCCGCGCCGGCCGCCGATAGGGCAAGGATGGTTATCAGGGACCAGCTGATCCGCATGAGGCCTCAAGACTCCGCCGCTGTCTGACGGGTCCATCGACGTCCGGGCGAGGTCCGTCCAGACGCGAGCGTCGATCCGGTCTACGGCGGAGCGCTGGCGCCCAATCCCGCGCCGGATCACACCAACAGCCGGGTGGTCACGACGGCCCCGCTTACGGCCTTCCCACCCACGCGGAGACCGCCGAGAGATCCGATTCCGCCATGCCGGCGGCCGCGACCCCTTCCATCTCTTCCCTGATCGCCTGCAGCAGCCTCAGCCGTTCCGCCTTGTCGCCGGCGGCGGCGACCGCCAGGCCGATGTCCTTCAGGGCCAGGCGGAGCTTGAAGCCGGGCTCGAAGTCGCCGCTGAGGATCTTCGGCGCATAGATCGCGTAGATCGGCGAGCCGGCGAACAGGGTGCTCAGCATCAGCTCGAAGAAGGCCTTGGGGTCGAGGCCGTTGGCCTTGGCCAGGGCGGCTCCCTCGGCCATCGCGCCGACGGCCATGCCCAGCATCATGTTGCCGCCGATCTTCGCGGCGTTGGCAGATTTGGGTGTCTCGCCCATCGGCCACACGCGCTGGCCGATCGTCTCCAGCAGGGGTTTCACCTTCTCAATGGCCACAGCGTCGCCGGCGGCGACGACGTTCAACTTCGCCGCTTCGGCCGCATCGGGACGGCCGAACACGGGGGCGGAGACGTAAGCCACGCCCGCCTCCCGGTGCGCCGCCGTCAACTGCTCGGCGCAGGCGACCGAAATGGTGGAGGAGCCGATATGGACGACGCCCGGCCGCGCATCGGCCAGGACGCCGCTGTCGAGCACCACCTCGCGCACCGCCTTGTCGTCGGAGAGCATGGTAAAGGTTGCGTCCGCGTCGAAGGCCTGGGACGGCACGCCGACGATCTCCACGCCCTCGATTCCCGCCACCTTGGAACGGTTCCAGGCGCGCACGCGGTGGCCGGCCTTGGCCAGGTTGCGCGCCATCGCCTTTCCCATCATCCCAAGGCCGATGAAGCCAACGTCCATTCTCATTCTCCCGCGGCGGACCAGTCGGCCGCCGTCACAAAATTCCATCCGCCGAAGGGACTGGATCCCCTTGGCGCCGGTTAGCTAGCGGACACCGCCGCCAAGTTCAGCGAAGGGCGCGCGCATTTGCGCAGGCATCGCCCATCCAGGCCCGTGAAGCGCCGCTGGCTGGCGTGTCCGGCGCGGTCCTCTCACCCTCGACAACCCGCCCCGGGAGACCGACGATCCAACTCGACGGAACGATGGAGACCGGCGTGGCCGAGGCGTACCGGACCTTCCAGTGCCGCACCTGCGGCTGGATCTATGACGAAGCCGAAGGCGACGCCGACGGGGGAATCCCACCCGGCACGCGCTGGGAAGACATCCCCTCCGACTGGGTCTGCCCCGCCTGCGGCACGGCGAAGTCCGAATTCGACATGGTCGAGCTGTGATCCTCACCCTGCTCCGCCTTCGGCATTCACACACTTGATGCGGCTGGGGAGCCGCGAAGGCTGTCAGCAACCACGGAGGCGCGGAGGGGCACGGAGCGGATAGACGACGAAACGCCGGGTCGTCCGTCTGCTCTATGCCGGCCGAAGCCAGCTAGCGGACAGCCGGCGTTCGCTGCTGGGTGGCCACGGGCGTCGGTTCCGCAAGATGCGCGCCCCACCAGCCGCCGCCCATCGCCATGAGGAGGCGGGCGGTGTCCTGGTAGCGGGCGGCGAGGGCGCGGGCGTAGCCGAGGCGGGCCTGCTGGTACTGGCGCTGGGCGTCCACGAGGGCCAGGAGGCCGGTCCCGCCGCCCTGGTAGTTGATCTGCTGGAGGCGCACAGACTCCGTGGCGCTCGCCAGGGCCCTCTGCTGGGCCGCCAGCAGGGCGCTATCATGGTCCAGAGCGCGCAGGATGTCCGCGACGTCCTCGAAGGCCCGCAGCACGGTCTGGCGGTAGTCCGCGGCCGAAGCCTTGAACTCGTCCAGGGCCGCGCGGCGCTCGGCCCGGCGCATGCCCCCGTCGAAGATCGGCTGGGTGAGCCCCGCCGCGACGCTCCACACCAGGCCTGAGCTATCGAAGAGGCCCCCGGCGTTCAGGGACGCGGCGGTGATACCCGCGTTCAAGTTGATGTCCGGATACAGCCTGGCCGTGGCCACGCCGATCTGCGCGCTGGCCGCATGCAGCTGGGCTTCGGCGGCCATGATGTCGGGCCGGTGGTGGACGAACTCCGAGGGAAGGCTGACCGGCAGGGCCTGGGGCAGGGTCAGCGCATCGAGGTCGAAGTCAGGCGGCGACCAGTCCGAGGGCGCGCGGCCGGTCAGGACCGCGAGGGCGTGACGCGCCACGTCCAGCTCCTGCTCCAGCGGCGGAGACAGGGTCTCGTCGGCGGCGAGCTGGCTCTCCGACAGGACGACGTCGCTGTCGGGCGCCTCGCCGGCCTCGCGCGAGCGGCGGACGAGGTCCAGGTTCTGCTTGTCCAGGGCGACGATCTCGGAGGCCGCCTGAATCTGGGCGCGCGCCGCGGCCACCTGCAGGGCCTGACTTACCGTCTCGCCTGTCAGGGTGAGGTAGGCGGCGTCGAGCTGATCCCGCTGATAGTCGGCCAGAGCTGTCTGGGCCTCGATCTGCCGGTGGACGCCGCCGAAGGCGTCGATGTGGTAGCTGGCCGAGGGCCCGAGCTGGAACAGGTTGAAGTGCGACGGCAGGGGAAAGATGTTGGGCGCGAGGCCGAAGGCGCTCGCGCTGTACTTCTCCTCGCCCTCGCTCGCGGTGAATCCAACCTGGGGCGACAGGGCCGAGCGCGCCGAGCGGACCGTCTCGTTCGCCTCCGCCAGGCGCGCCCGGGCGCTGTCGAGCGTTGGACTTCCGGCGATCGCCTGGCGAACCAGGGAGTCCATCGGGGGCGACTGGAACAGGGTCCACCAGTCGGCCGTGACCTCCGCCCCAAGCTCGATGGTCTGCGCCGGTGGCGCGGCCTGGCCGGGCGGTGCGGAGGGCGACCGCTCGGTCGGCGGCAAATAGCGCGTCTGGGTTGGCGCAGCCGGTGGCTTGAAGTTCGGCCCCACGACGCAGCCGGTCGCCGCGGTGGCGAGGAGCATCGCGGCAAACGCGCGGGCTCGGGGTCGGCGATCAGGTCTCAGAAATCGAGTGAGCTCTTCGACTTCCTTTTCCCGCAAGGGGAAAAGGGAAACGCATTGGCATTCCAGTGACTTAAGCAGGCGCATCTCTATTCCATCACCACGCTGTGGTCCGCGCCCGCGGGGGCGGCGGGCTTGCTGAACACCATCAGCAGCGGCATCACGCCCAGGGTGGCGATCATCAGGAGCTTGTAGTCGTCGATGTAGGCGATGATCTGCGCCTGTCCGGTGATCACCGCGTCCAGGGCCGCGCGCCCGGCGGCGGTCAACGGGTCCCAGAGCCGAGCCACGTCTGGTACGGCTAAGCCGGGGTTCGTCGGCTTCACATAGCTGGAAATCGTCGAGTGGTTGATCTGGGTGTTCTGGGTCAGCAGGCTGTTGACCACTGAGATGCCCACGCTCGAGCCGACATTGCGCGAGAGGCTGTAGATGCCCGCCCCCTCCGCGCGATCGGCGGGCGAGAGGGTCGAGAGGGTCGCCACGCTCAGGGGCACGAACAGGAAGCCAAGGCCGATCCCCTGGACGATCCCCACGACGACGATCGTCGAGGTCGCGACCACCGGCGTCCAGTGCGTCATCAGATAGAAGGTCCAGCCGGTGATGATCAGGCCCACGCCCAGCAGCGCTCGAGTGTCGAAACGTCCGACCAGGCGTCCCACCACCATCATGGCGCCCATGGTTCCGATGCCGCGCGGACCCATCACCAGGCCCGCGGTGACGATCGGATAGCCCATCAACTCCTGCAGGAAGGGTGGCTGCAGGGCCAGCGAGGCGTAGTAGGTCAGGCCCACGACCGCCGCAAAGATGACGCCGGCGGTGAAATTCCGGTCGCGGAACAGGGCGGGCCGCACGAACGGCGTCTTCGTCGTGAAGGTGTGGGCGAGGAAGAGATAGAAGGCCGAGGCCGCGACGAGCGCCTCGATGACGATCTCCTTCGATCCGAACCAGTCCATCTGCTCGCCCCGATCGAGCATGATCTGGAAGGCGGCGAGGGCGATGCTGAGCATGGCGAAGCCGAAGCCGTCCAGCTTCGCGGCCATGTTGCGCGGGGTCTCGGAGACGAAGGTCGTCACCCCGAGGAAGGCGAGAATGCCGATCGGAAGATTGATGTAGAAGACGAACCGCCAGTTGTACGCGGAGGTCAGCCAGCCGCCGAGCACCGGACCCAGCACCGGCCCGGCCATCACCGCCATGCCCCACAGGGCCATGGCCGAGCCCTGTTGCTCGCGGGTGTTGATGTTCATCAGGGTGGTCTGGGAGAGCGGCACCAGCGCCGCGCCGAACACCCCCTGCAGGACGCGGAACAACACGATCTGGTCCAGCGACTGGGCCATGCCGCACAGCATCGAGGCGACGGTGAACCCGGAGATCGAGACCAGCAGCAGGCGCTTGAGCCCAAAGCGCCCCGCCAGATAGCCCACCGGCGGGGTCATGATCGCCGCGGCGACGATGTAGGAGGTCAGCACCCAGTCGATCTGGTCCTGGCTCGCCGACACGCTGCCCTGGATGTAGGGCAGGGCGACGTTGGCGATTGTGGTGTCCAGCGCCTGCATCACCGTGGCGAGGATGACGCAGACGGTAATGGCGGCGCGGTTGCCGCCGCCGACGTGGGGCTGCTCGCTCATCGCCCCGCCCGCGACGATCCGCCGAAAAGATCGGTGAGGAAGCGTGGCAGGCCGCGCCGATGGCCGGTGTCGACCTTCACCTCAACGCTCATGCCGGCGCGAAGCGGTGGCTGGCCTGGCTCGGTGTCGATGCGGATCCGCAGCGGGACCCGCTGGACGACCTTCACCCAGTTGCCGCTCGTGTTCTCTGCCGGCAGCAGGGAGAACTCCTGGGCCACCGCCGGGCTGATGCTCTCCACCACACCCTTCCAGGTGACGTTCGGATAGGTGTCCACATGGACGCGGGCGGGCTGGCCCTGTCGCACCCAGGTGAGCTCGGTCTCCTTGGGATTGGCGTCCACCCAGATGTGATCGGTGTCGATGAGATAGAAGGCGGTGGTCTCGACCGGCAGGGATTTGCCCGGCGCGATTGAATCGACCCCAGTGACGAGACCTGAGAAGGGCGCGCGCACGACGGCGTCGTTCAGCTCGCGCGCCGCCTCGTCCCTGGCGGCGACTGCCTCGTGATAGCGCGGGTTCGATTCGGGCGGACCGTCGGGATGGTCATCGAGCTGGGCGGAGATCGCGGCCTGCTGCTCGCGAAGGGAGTCGATCTTCTGGTGGGCCGTCTGCTGGTTGCGCTGGGCCAGGTCGAAGTTTGCCTGGGAAGAGACATGCGCGTTCAGCAGGTTCTGTTGGCGCGTCGCCTCGGTGTCGTAGTAGGCCGAATCCGCCTGCGCCTGCCGGATCTGGGCCTGCATGTCGCGATAGCTGGCCTGCAGCGCCTGCACCTGGTCGCGCACCATTCCAATCTCGGCGTCGGTCCGCTCGAGCGCGATCTGGAATGGCTGCGGGCGTAGGCTGAAAAGGACCTGTCCGGCCTGGACGTGCTGGTTGTCCCTGACGTTGACCTGATCGACGATCCCCGTGACGTCGGTGGAGATCCCGACCTTGCGGGTGTTCACATAGGCGTCGTCGAGAGAGACGGTCTGGCCGCCGTTGACGTACCAGATCCCCGACGCGATCAGGACGATCGGCAGCAGCAGGAACAGGGCCCAGCGGCGCCAGTGCAGGACGCGGATCCGTCGCGTGACGCCAGGGCGCGGGAGAGAAATTTCGGCGCTGTCGCGCAGTCCTGCTGGTGGGACATCCTTCACAGCCTCGCTCACGCTCGCCGAACCGTTCATTCGCCGCTGATCCTTTGGTGTTGCGGCTCAGAAGGGCCGAACCTTAGCGCCGAGCCCCGAGCGGCCGCCCGCCAATACGGGCGCGCAGAGCTTTTGGGCGCTACGCTGCATTGCACCCCCCGGCGGCTTTTGTTAATTCAACATATTCCGAATAGTTTGTTTGTCCCTGGCAAAGAATGGCCATTCAGCTCAACGAACTCAGCGCCTTCGCCGCGGTCGCCGAGCACGGCAGCTTCACCCGCGCCGCCGCCCAGGTGGGGATCGCACTTCCCACCATGAGCCAGACGATCCGCAATCTGGAACAGAGGCTGGGTGTGCGCCTGTTCAACCGCACCACCCGCAGCGTCGCCCTCACCGAGGCCGGCGAGCGCCTCCTGACCGAGGTCCGTCCGGTGCTGGAAGGCCTCGACAACGTGCTGGAGAGCGTCAACTCGTTCCGGTCCAAGCCGATCGGGACGCTGCGCCTCGCCGTCGCCCGTCCCTACGCCAACCTGATGCTGGCGCCCCTGATCCAACCCTTCCTCGCCGAATATCCCGACATCCGCCTGGAGATCTCGGTCGACGACACCCACGGCGATATCGTCAGCGGCCGCTTCGACGCCGGCATCAGGGCGAGCCATCGCGTGGAGCGCGACATGACCATCCTGCGGATCGCCGACGCGTTCCGCCTGATGCCCGTTGCTTCGCCGGCCTATCTGGCGGGCCGGCCTCGGCCGACGACGCCACGTGACCTCCACGGGCACAACTGCATCCGCTTCCGCTCCCCGTGGGACGGATCCCTGCTGCCCTGGATCTTCGAGAAGGACGGCGAGCAGACCGAGATCGCCGTCGAGGGCTCGCTGATCGTCAACGACCCCGACCTCCTGCTGCGCCCGACGGTGGACGGCTTGGGCGTCACCTATGTCTCCGAGGTCATGGCTGCGCCCTGGCTCGCGGACGGGCGCCTCGTCCCTCTGTTGGAGGACTACAGCCGCACGATCAACGGCGTCTTCCTCTATCACCCCAGCCGTCGCCACACCCCGATGCCCCTGCTTGTGTTCCTCCGCTTCATCGAGGCGCGGCGAGGGACGGGTATGCAGGGCGTGGGGTAAGGGAGTCGCCGAGGCCCTTGAGGCGCGACGCCATTATGCGGCGGCGTCATTCGCTAGCCCATCGCCGAGGGGGGTTCGAGCGTACCCAGAACAGCAACGAGGGCGAGAACGGCGCCGCCGCAAGCCGTCTCGAGCGCGATGCTGAGGCGGAGGCGCCCCACGACCGCAGATGATCCGCCGTCTGACAAAGAACGGGCGAGGGCCGGCGTCAGCATGTATCGATTGAGCCCCGCGAAGCCGAGCATTGCGACGAAGATGGCGAGCTTGGCGCAGAGAACGAGCCCGTACGGCGTGACGAACAGGTCTCGGATATGGTTGGGCCCTATCAGGAACCAGCCGTTCAGCAGCCCCGTCGCGAGCAAGGTCGCCACGGTCGCCGTACCGACGCCGGAGAAGCCCTTCAGGCCGTGGTGAAGCGCGCCGAGCGCAGCCGGATCGGAACTGCCGCCTGACGTGCGCAGAAGAATGGTGAGGACCGCCAGCGCGCCCAGCCAGACGCCCGCAGCAAGGAGATGCAGGACGTCGGCCCCAAGGTGGAGGACGCCGGCCATG
>DATHPX010000243.1:0-22598 GCA_035483335.1 Caulobacteraceae bacterium
GGGGATCGCCCACACAGCCCGCCCCGGCGCCTCGAGGATCCGGGCGAAGACCCCGAATCCGCCGCCGCGGAAATGGTCCGAGACATCCTGCATGATGATCGGGTTGCGAAGGTCGGGCTTGTCCGACCCGTACTTGGAGACGGCTTCGCGATAGGGGATCTGCGGGAACGGCATCGGCGTCACCCGCTTGCCTTCGGCAAACTCGACGAAGAGGCCGTGCATCACCGGCTCGATCGCCGCGAAGACGTCCGCCTGGGTGACGAAGCTCATCTCCACGTCGAGCTGGTAGAATTCGAGGCTGCGGTCGGCGCGCAGGTCCTCGTCCCGGAAGCACGGCGCGATCTGGAAGTAGCGATCGAAGCCGGCCACCATCAGGAGCTGCTTGAACTGCTGAGGCGCCTGGGGAAGGGCGTAGAACTTGCCCGGGTGCAGACGCGAGGGCACCAGGAAATCGCGCGCGCCCTCGGGGCTGGACGCGGTGAGGATGGGCGTCTGGAACTCCAGGAACCCCTGATCGACCATCCGGCGCCGGATCGAGTCGATCACCCGGCTTCGCAGCACGATGTTGCGATGCAGGGTGTCCCGGCGCAGGTCCAGGTATCGGTGCTTTAGGCGAATATCCTCGGGGTAATCGGGCTCGCCGAACACCGGCAGGGGCAGTTCCGCCGCCTCGGAGAGCACGTCCACGTGGCGCACGCGCACCTCGACCTCGCCGGTCGAGAGGCCCGGATTTACGGTCTCGGCCGAGCGCGGGACAACCTCGCCGTCGATGCGGACCACGCTCTCGGGACGCAGGCGCTCGAGCAGGTCGAAGCCGGGCGTTGCCGGGTCCGCGACCAGCTGGGTCAATCCGTAGTGGTCGCGCAGGTCCACGAACATCAGCCCGCCGTGGTCCCGCTTGCGGTGAATCCAGCCGGACAGGCGCACATTTTGTCCCGCGTCGGCCAGACGCAGGGCGCCGCAGGTGTGGGTGCGATAAGCATGGCTCGGCGAAGTCACGGGAATTCCGGTCAGCAAAGAGTGAGAGGAAGGCCGGGCAAGGGCCATGAGGGTCCCCTCCTGTCAAGGCGGGGCGGCGCCCTGGCCGTGCGATCCTGAACCAGGAATGAACGATCGTTTCACCGCAACTTAATAGCCGGGGGCGCAAAGAGAGAGCATCGGCCGACCTTGTTGGGACGGTCCGCATGAGGAGAGGACTTCCATGGCCGGCGAAGCTGGCGAGATCGAATGGGTCTATCTGGACCGCGCCGACGAGAGCGAGGTCCATCAAGGCGAACTCATCTCCGCGGAAGCCGGCGGGTTCCCGATCTATCGGGTGATCAGCCTTTCCAACGGTCGAGCCTGGCTCAAAGACCTGCGCGACGGGTCCGATCGCGTGTGCCCTCTCTGCGAATTCCACTGGAAGGCGCTGCCCGCCAATCGCGGTTGACGCTCCGAGTTCAGACCCTCGCGGGCGCTCCGGCCAGGCGGACGCTCACTTCCCAGAGCCGTCGCGCCGCGATGTCGTCCCTCGCGGCGGCCGTGGGTTGCGCCAGGCGTCGCTTGGCGAAGTAGCCTCCTGAAAGGCCCTCAGCGTCGTCGGAAGCCGCCAGCCAGACCAGGGTGTCCGCGCCCTGGGCCGGCGAGAGCATGAACTTCTTGAGCAGGCCGAAGGCCGCGCCTGCGAGTCCGGACATGTTGTCGCCGAAGCGGGTGTTGACCCCGCCGGGGTGGAAGCAGTTCGCGGTGATGCGCGTCCCTTCCAGCCGACGCGCCAGCTCGCGGGTCCACAGGATGTTGCAGAGCTTGGATGTGCCGTAGGCGCGGAAAGCCGAATAGCCGCGCTCGAAGGTCAGGTCGTCGAAATCGAGGCGGCCAGCGGCGTGGGCGCCCGAGGCGGTGCTGACGATCCGCGCGTCGGGCGCCAGCGCCGGCCGCAGCACCTCGGTCAACACGAAATAGGCCATGTGGTTCACCGCGAAGGTCATCTCCAGGCCGTCGGCGGTGAGTTCGCGCGACTGGACGATCACGCCGGCGTTGTTGGCGAGCACATCGATGCGCCTGGCCTTCGACAACAAGGCCCTCCCCGCCTCCCGCATGGCGGCAAGCGTCGTCAGGTCGGCGATGATGAAGTCATGGGCCGCGTCGGGGTTGGCGCGGGTGAGCTCGTCCAAAGTCGCCTTCGCCTTGGCTTCATCGCGAGCCGTGAAAACGATGCGGGCTCCCTGGCGCGCCAGGGCGCTCGCCGCCGCAGCGCCAATCCCGGATGTCGCGCCGGTGATGACGACAGTCTTGCCCTGCATCCCTCGCCTCCGCTCCGGCCGCACGGCGACGTCGGGGCGCGCCCGCCGACGAGATAGGGCCTTCCATCTGGAACGAAGACAGGCGACCACGAAACAGCGCGCGTGGCTAGGTGGTCGTTTCGACAGTCGGCGTCAGGCTTCCTGCGCTTCGAAGAAGGGCTCGGGGCTATCCACCTCCACCAGCCGGCCGCGGCGGATCTCGAGGTAACGGGTGGCCACGGCGCGGGTGAACCAACGGTCGTGGGAAACGAAAATGCAGGCCGCGTCCGCCTCGTCGAGCTGGCTCTCCAGCGCTTCCTGCCCCTCGATGTCCAGGTGACTGGTAGGTTCGTCCAGCACGTACAGATTGGCTGAGTCCAGCTTCAGCCTGAGGAACAGGAGCCGCGCCCTTTCCCCATAGCTGAGGACAGCAATTGGCTCGCGGATGCGGTTGAAGGCGAAACCCGCCTGGGCGAGCTGACGCGCCGCGTCGCGCTCGGTCACACCGGGCGCTGACTGGAGAAAGTCGATCAGGCTGGAGGCGAGGGGCAGATCGGTCATCGCCTGGTCGAAATAGGCGAGGCGCGCGCCGGGATTGAACCGGATCTTCGCCGATGGATCGTAATGCGCGCCCGGGACGTAGGACCGCGCCAGGATCGTGAGCAAGGTGCTCTTGCCAGCGCCGTTGGGGCCGAGGAGCGCAACCCGGTCGCCGGCGGCGATGGCGAGGCTCTCGACCGTGAGCAGCTTGCGGGTTTCGTCGGGCGTCGTCACGTCCAGCGCCGAGACGCGAAGCACGACCTTGGCTTCGAGTCCCACGTCCGCGATCTCGAGCCGCCGCTCCCTCGCGACGTGGACCTTGGTCTTCACCGCCTCGAGGCGGGCGATCCGGGTCTCGGTCGCCTTCTGGCGCTTGTGGAAGGCCGGGTTTTTCACGCCCCAGGCGTGGTACCGGGCGGCCACGGCTTCCAGGCGGGTGATCTCCTTTTCCTCTACCCGGCGGCGAGAGGCGTCGGCGGCGTCGCGCCGCAGGAGCGCCTCGCGCGCCGCCGCGAAGGGCGCGCTGAAAGAGTGCGCGCCATCGGAGCGGAGGAAGAGGGTTCGCGTGCTGACCCTGTCGAGGAAGGCCCGGTCATGGGAGACCACCAGCATCGGGAGCTGAAATTCGTCCAGCAGCCATCTCTCCAGGAGATTGATCGCGCCCAGGTCGAGATGGTTGGTCGGCTCGTCGAGGATGAGGATGTCGGGCTCCTCGAGCCTCGCCGCCGAGGCGATCAAGGTGAGCCTCCGCCATCCGCCGGACAGGGTCGAGAACGAGGCTTCTGCGGTCTCCGCAGTCATGCCGATTTCGTCCAGCAGGACGTCGATCCGCCAGTCCTCCCCGGCCGCCTCGATCTTCTGCAGCGACCGCTCCATGACCTGACGCACCGTCAGATTGAGCAGCTCTGTCGGAACCTCCTGCGGCACGTACCCAACCCGAAGCCCGCGGGACCGGATGATCTTGCCCCGATTGAGCTCCAGCTCGCCTGTCAGGCAGCGCAGCAGCGTGGACTTCCCTATGCCGTTCTCGCCAACCAGCGCAGTGCGCGCGTCGTCGAGCAGGAAGTCGACGCCGGCGAATACCTTGCGCACGCCATGAAAGAAGGCGCCGTCCTCGATCCCGAGCACGGCCTGCCGCCTCGCCATCCCCCATCTCCAAGGTCGAGCCGGGCCTGGTCACAGGCCCAAACAAAAAGGCGGCGCCACTCCTGGCGCCGCCGCCCCTGCATTCTTAGCCTTGTCGAGTATCGGTCGCTAGATGCGTCGCCGACCTATCAGCGCGTGATAGATGAAGAGGACCACGACGGCCCCGATCACCGCGACGATCGCGCTATAGATATTGAATCCGGTGATGCCGCTGGCGCCGAAGAAGTTGAAGATCAGTCCACCGACGAAGGCTCCGACGACGCCAAGGACGATGTCCATGATCATGCCGGATCCAGTATGGTTGACGATCTTGCTGGCGATGAACCCGGCGATCAGGCCCAGCACCAACCAAGCGATTATGCCCATTGGATACTTTCCTAGCTTGCCATTTCGTGGCGGCCGATCCGCCCGTCGTCCAAGCAAACGCAGATAATAGGCCCTTAGCTCCGTTCCGTATGGCCTTGGGCTTTACTTTGTGGGCTTAGCGAAATCACACCCGCGTGAGCGGACACCCTTAAGGCCTTGCCTTCCCTCGCCTCGAGGCGCTAGGCGCTTCGCCCCCAATCGGGTGACTCAGGGGGGACGAATGGTGGATACACAGGCGATCAGGATCTACCACAACCCGAGATGCAGCACTTCCCGGACGGTTCTGGGAATGCTGACGGACTCGGGGGTCGACCCGGAAGTGGTCGAGTATCTGAAGACCGGCTGGACGCGCGAGGTCCTGGACGAGATCCTTGCCCGCTCGGGCCTTGCCCCCAAGGACATCCTGCGCAGGAAAGAGGCCCTCGCTCAGGACCTGCGGCTGGACGCGGCGTCCGACAAGGCGATCCTCGACGCCATGATCGCCAACCCGATCCTGGTGGAGCGGCCGATCGTGGTCACGGCGCGTGGCGCGGTGGTCTGCCGTCCAACCGAACGTGTCTGGGAAGTCGTCGAGCGGCGCTGAGCCTCAGTCGTCCAGCCGGACCGTGGCCTGAAGCTCGGTGTCGGCGGCGGAGCAGCCGACCAGGATGTCGTACGAGCCGGGCTCCGCCACCCAGCAGGCGCCGGCGGGATCCCAGTAGGAGAATGCGCGCGCATCGAGGGTCACAGTGACCCGGCGGCTCTCGCGAGGCTCGAGCGCCACCTTGGCGAAGCCCTTGAGCTCCTTGACCGGCCGCTCGACCGAGGGGCCCCGCGGTCGGACATAGACCTGCGCGGTCTCCTTCCCCGCGCGCTCCCCGACATTCTTGAGCGTGAAAGACACCTCCACCGTCGCGCCCGCGGGGACAACCTCAGGCGCTACAATGTCGCTATAGGCGAAGCGCGTGTAGGTAAGGCCGTGGCCGAAGGCGAACAGCGGTGGCTCCGCAGCCCGGTCGAAATGGCGGTAGCCGACGAACAGCCCCTCGCCATAGGTCACGCTTTCGTCGCCGGGGTACCAGCCATGTGCCGGCGTATCCTCCAGCCTGCGCGGGAAACTGATCGGCAGACGACCCGACGGCGAGGCGGCGCCGAACAGGATGCGGGCGGTGGCGTGGGGCCCCTCTTCTCCGCCGAGCCAGGCCTCGACCACCGCGGGAACGTGATCGATCCACGGCAAGGCGTAGGGCGCGCCGTTGGTCAGGACCACCACAGTCCGCGGATTGGCCGCCAGCACCGCTTCGACAAGGCCGTTCTGGTCGCCGGGAAGTTCGAGGCCCTCGCGGTCATATCCCTCCGCCTCACTGACCGAGGCCGCCCCGATCACCACGATGGCCGCATCGCACCCGGCGGCCACGGCCGCGGCCTCCTCGACGGAACCGCGCGGCTGGCGAAGGCCCAGGCCCAGATACTCCCAGGGCGGCAGGTCTTCCTTCGGGGGCCGCACATATTCGACCACGATCTCGTAGCCCCGGCCGACCTCCAGATGGACCCCGACCACCCGGCGGGGAACCCGGCTTCCCGACACGTCGAGGGTGTCGATCGCGCCGGGCGTGGACATGTCGATGAGGGTCTCGCCGGCGAGGCGAAGGCTGACGGTCCCGGCGGCCCGCAGGCCGATCTCGTGCCGGCCCTCCCGTTCGGGCCACAGCCAGCCGGTCCAACGGACCGCGCCCAGGCCCATCTCGCGATCGAGATGGTTGTGGGTGGAGATCAGCCGGCCGATCGAACGATCCGGCGCCGTTTCGAACGGCTCGCCCTCCAGACCGCGTTCGGCAAACCGCTCGACCATGAAGCCGGCCGCGCTTCGCGCCTCGTCGATGCTGAAGAAGCCGGAGCGGGCGTGCGGAGGGACTGGTTCGTTGTCGCCGCCCTCGGCGTGACGGACCTGCGCCTGCTCTCCCAGCACCTCCTGGATCGCCTGCAACAGCGACACCTCTCGCGCGGCGCGAACCTGAGAGGAGCCGCCGCCCTGGATGCGCCGCACAGCCGCGTTCGGCCCGACCACTGCGACGCATCGAACGTGCGACAGATCGAGCGGCAGGAGCTCTCCCTCGTTCTTGAGCAGGACCACGGCCTCCTCGGCCGCCCGCGCGGCGATCTCGCGATGGCGCGTCGACCGCAGTTCGCCCGACGGGCGGGGGCGCCCGTCCAGCACGCCCGTGCGCAGGATCAGCCGGACAATGCGGCGGGCAGACTCGTCGATGGCGCCCTCGGGAACTCGCCCGGCCCGTACGGCTGCGAGCAGCTTGTCGCCGAACCAGGCTGGCGGCCCGGGCATTTCGAGATCGCAGCCGGCGACGGCGGGACCCACCGTGTCGTGCACGGCTCCCCAATCGGAGACTACCACCCCGTCATAGCCCCACTCGCCCTTGAGCAGCTCCTGAAGCAGCCAGGGGTGAGCAGTGGCGTAGAGCCCCCCGATGCGATTGTAGGAGGCCATGACGGTCCAGGGGTTGGCGGCCTTCACGACCGTCTCGAAGGCCGCCAGGTAGATCTCGCGCAGGGTCCTCTCGTCCGCCTCCACGCTCACGGTCATGCGACCGTGCTCCTGGTTGTTGGCCGCGAAGTGCTTGAGCGAGGCCCCGACCCCCTCATCCTGCAACCCCTCGACATAAGCGGTTCCCAGGGCGCCGGCGAGAAACGGATCCTCGGAGAAGGTCTCGAAGTTGCGCCCCCACAACGGGGTGCGAACGATGTTGATCGTCGGCGCGAGTACGACCTGGTTGTCGAGGGCGAGGGCTTCGCGCCCTATGGCGCCGGCGACCTCGCGCACGAGTTCCGGGTTCCACGTGGAGGCCATCGCCACCCCCACCGGAAACACCGTCGCCGGCTCACCCTCGTTCGAGCGCACCCCCGTGGGCCCGTCTGTCATCCGGATCGCCGGTACGCCAAGGCGCTCCACCCCTTGAAGGGTGAAGGACGCGGCGCCGGCCATCAGGGCCGCCTTCTCTTCCAGGGTCAGGCGGGCGACGAGATCCTCGACCCGGACTTCGAGCGGCTGGCCCTCGTCTGCATAGAGCCGCGGAGCATGGCCAAGGTCCTGGTCCATCCGGCGCCTCCCGAACGCTCGTGTGTTTTTCGGCAGCTTACGCCGGGGGATGCAGGCGGTGAAGCGCGCCTCAGGCGGCCGCGTTCAGGCGACGACGCCGCGTGGCCCAGAGGAAGATCGGCAGTGGCGCGGCGATGACCAGCGCCGACCACAGTCCGGACGCCGGATCGTCGATGACGACGACGGCGATCAGCGCCGCCTGGGCGAGCGTCGCGAGGGCCGGAAGCCAGGGGAACAGCGGCGCCCGGTAGGGGCGCGGCAGGTCCGGCTCCTTGTAGCGCAGGGCGATGCTCGAAAGGCAGATCATCAGGATGCTGCCGATGCTCCACGGCGCGTAGATGCGGATGATGTGCTCATAGCTGCCCGAACCGGCGAAGACAGCCGAGGTGGCGGCTACCGCGAGGACACTGCGCCAGGGTGAGCCGCCGCGCGCCACCTTGGCGAGCCCCGCCGGCAGTAGGCCGTCGGCGGCCATGCGGAAGGTGATGCGAGAGGCAGCCATGATCTGCAGGTTGACGATGGCCGCCAGTGAAAACACGCCGATGGCGGTGATGACGAGGTCACCCGCCGGGCCCAGCGAGACGCGTATCGCATCGCCCACCGCCAGCTCCGATCCGGCGATCTGCGCCGGACTGACGACGTGGAACAGGGCGAGGTTGACCAGAAGGTAGACGGCGGTGACCAGGCCGATGCCGCCGAAGGTCGCCCGCGCGACATTGCGGCCGGCGTCCTGGACCTCCTCGCCGAAATAGATCGCCCCATCCCAGCCGGCGTAGGTCTGGTAGACCACCCGCACCGCCATCACGACCCCGCTGACCGCCGCGGCTCCGGCGAGGGCGGCGTGGGCCTGGACCGGATGGAAGCTTGCCGGCGCGCGCGGCGAGAGGAACAGGACGATAGCCACCACCACGAACGCCGAGCCCTTGATGGCGCTGGCGATCGACTGCGAGCCTCCGCTGATCCGGGTCGCGGTGAGGTTCACCCCCGTCAAGACGGCGATCAGGCCCATGGCCAGAACCGCCTTGGGAACCTCGCCCGCCAGCCCCAGGCGATGGACGTATTCGGCGAACACGACGGAGATGAAGGCGTTGGAGGCGGTGTACTGTAGCCAGGTTAGCCAGCCGGTCATGAAGCCGGCCGTCGGGCCAAAGGCGCGCGCGGCGATCGGATAGCTGCCGCCGGCCTGCGGGATCTCGGCTCCGGCTTCCACCAGGGGCATGGCGGTGACCATGGCGACGCCGCCTATGACAGCCCACAGAAGCAGGGTCAGCGGGACACTGTGGATGCCGAGCGCCACCACCCCCGGGGCGCGCATGATGCCCGATCCGATGATGCCGCCCACCACGACCGCGAGGCCGAAAACCAGGCCCAGCACCCGGCGCAGGTGCGGCCCCCTGCCCGCGTGATCGTTTTCGCTCATCGTCATTTGAGGTCAGCGCCGCCGGACGAAGTCAAGGCGACCCGTCCGCCTCGGCCACCTGCGCACGCGGGGCGAAGTAGTCGTCGATGGCGCCCCCGACCTCGTCCATCATTTCCTTGCGCTGCTCTGGATCGGTCAGCCGCAGCTGGTCGGCCGGATTGGTGATGAAGCCCATCTCGAGCAGCACCGCCGGCACGTCGGGCGCCAGCAGGACGTAATAGCCCGCGTCGCGGTGGCCGCGGGGGACAAGGTCCACGCTGCGGCCGATGTGGTTGACGAGCAGGCCGGCGAACTCGGCGGACCGGTTGAGCGTGGTCCTCTGAGTGAGGTCGAGCAGAATCTGGCCCACAGCCGGGTCTGCGCGCTTGTCGCCTGCCTTTGCGAACCACTCGTGCGGCCCGAGCACCTCGTTGACCCTGGTCACGCCGTGATTGGAGAGGGTGTAGACGGTTGCGCCGTGCGGCGTCGGATCCTCCCCTGCGGAATCGGCGTGGAGGGAGATGAACAGGTCCGCCTTGGCCGCGCGGGCGATGCGCACGCGTTCCGGCAGCGGGATGAAGGTGTCGTCCGAGCGGGTGAGCACGACGCGGTAGCGGCCCGAGCGCTCCAGACGCGCCTTCAGCGCAAGAGCGGCGGTCAACGTGATGTCCTTCTCGTTGAGCACGAGGCTCTCAGCGCCGGTGTCATGGCCCCCATGACCCGGGTCGATGACGATCACCTTGGGCGTGCGGACATCCATCAAGCCAGCCCTGACGGCGGCTGGGGAAGCGACAGGAGTGGCCGCCGGAGGCTGCGCAATCTTGGCAGGAGGGCTGACATAGGCCCGCGGCGGCGCGGCCTGAACCTGCCCCGCGTCCGCGAGGGCGAGATGCTGGGTCGAGGTAACCACGGCAGCCTGCGCGGACGGCGCGGTCGGCGGGGCGTTCTGGCGCGAGGGTAGAAGCGCGGCGAGGGGATCGCCGGAGACGAGATCCACGACATAGCGCCAGTGCGATATCTGCGCGGATGGCGGAATGGCGAAGCGGCGCTCGATCGACGCATTGGGCGCCAGCTCGAACGAAACGTGCGCCCCATCGGCGCTCGCGGTCGCTGACCAGCGACGGACCAGACCATGGCCAACGCCCGTCCCACTTGCGTTCGAGACGGCGGGAAGGTCGAGCTCCAGTCGCGCAGCGTCCTTGACCACCGTCACCTGGCCCGGCGAAGACTCCCCAAGATCGAGGACGAGCCGGGTGCGCGCTTCGTCGCCGCCAAACCTCACGCCGAATGAGGCGGTCTCGGCAATGTCCGGATCGGCCAGGGCGCGCGACAACGGCGCCGTCGCCGCAAGGGCGGCGATCGCGATGGCGGCCAACACCTTACCCCAGGCCAAGCCCATGGCTCGCCACAAACTCCCGCGCGCGACTGACCGGCGCTTATCGCCGCCCGGGCGTAGCCAAAGGGTTAAGGAGCCTTGCCTTGACTGGCCGCCAGCTTAGGCTTGGGCGGGGGGACTATGAAAAGAGCATTCCTTTTTGCCGCGTTAGCGCTCGGGATGGGCCACGCGGCGCTGGCGGCCGATAAGCCAATCATTGCGCCGGCGCCTGCCTGGATCCAGCCGGCGACCATCCCGACCGCGCCGGCCAGCGGGTCGGCTGCGCTCGAAGTGCTTCTTTCGGACGCCCAGATCCGCTTCGGACCAGACGCGACCGACTTCTACGAGGAGCGGGCAATCAAGGTCCGAGATCCCGTAGGCCTGGCGCAGGCGGGGACGTTCTCTATGCCCTGGCGCCCAGATGTCGCGACCTTGACCATCCACCGCGCCCGGATCCTGCGCGGAGACAAGGTCATAGACCTGATCGACCGGCCGGACCGCCTGACGGTCCTGCGCAGGGAGCCCAACCTCGAGACTTCGATGCTCGACGGCGCCCTCACGGCCGTCATCCAGCCTGAGGGACTGCAAGCGGGCGACATCCTCGACTACGCCTTCACCTTGACGGTCGCAGACCCACTAACCAGGGGACACGCCGAAGGCTTCGGCGAGGCGCCGTCGGGGCTGCCATCCCAGCGCTACCGCCTTCGCGCCATCTGGCCGTCGGGTCGGCCGATGCAATGGCGCATGGGCTCCAGGCTTGGCCAGCCGATCGTCAGCCATTCCGGTGGCCTCGACCAGTTCCTCGTCGAGCGCGCCGATTTCGAAGCCCCGTCGTCCCCTACCGGCGCGCCCCCGCGCTTCCAGCATCCAGGGCAGACGGAGTTCACAGATTTCCGCGACTGGGGCGAAGTGTCGGCCCTGCTGACGCCGGCGTACGAGCGCGCAGCGGATCTTGCCAAGGATTCCGCGGTCCGTGCAGAGGCGGCGAAGATCGCGGCGACGACGGACGATCCGAAGAAACGGGCGACTCTGGCGCTCCAACTCGTGCAACAGCAGGTGCGCTACTTCTATTTGGAGCTTGGCGCCGGCGGCTACACGCCAGCGGCCGCCGACCTGACTTGGACCCGGCGCTTCGGCGATTGCAAAGGCAAAACGGTCCTCCTCATCGCCCTTCTCAGGGCGCTGGGAATTGACGCGACGCCAGCGCTCGTAAGCACGACGGGCGGAGACCGTTTGCCGGTGAGCCTCCCCGCCGTGGCCTTCTTCGACCACGTCATCGTCCGAGCGCATATCGGCGGCGCCACCTATTGGCTCGATGGAACGCGGCTTGGTGATCGCGAGATCAAAGACATCCTCCCACCGGACTATCAGTGGGCGTTGCCCCTCGTCGGTCGCGACGCCAAGCTGGAGGCCATCGAGGAGCCTCCGCTGGTCGAGCCCGCGGCCGAAATCGAGACTCGGATCGATCTCACAGGCGGCCCCAACGCACCGGCCCCAACTCGCGTGACGTTGCTTTATCGCGGCGATCTCGCCCTGTCGCTTCACCAGGGTTACGACGCCACCGCCAAGGCTGATCTGAACAAGAAACTCCGGGACTCGTTCACGGCGACCTATCCCTGGATCACCATTCAGAACACCGGAGCGAAATGGGACGAAGCGAACAGAACATTGAGCATCAGTCTGGAAGGGACTGGCCACCTGACCTGGACCACCTACGCCTCGGGTCGGCAGTACATTATCCCAGACAGCCAGCTAGGCGGCGAAGTCTCCCTGGAGCGAGCCGACGACGCCGACAAGAGCGCTCCGTACGCCATCCCGTACCCGATGTTCTTCGCTGGGCGAACCAGCATCACGCTGCCGGACCGTGGCGCGGGCTACACCCTCGAAGGCGGAGGAGACGTTGACCGGGAGATCGCCGGAATCGTCTATCATCGAAAGTCGGCGATCGTCGGCGGCACGGCGACGCTCGAAGTCTCGAACAGAAGTCTCCAGCGGGAGATCCAGGCCGACGCGGCGCCGGCGGCCGAATCGGCCCTGCAGACCCTCAACGAGCAGCCAGTCTGGCTCGAAGCGCCGCTCGCCGGCGCGCCGAAACCGCCCCCCGCTTCGAAGACCTCTTCGGCGACGCTCACGGAGCCGAGCACGGCCGAAGGCTTTGCGCAGCGGGGCCTCCAGTTCCTGGTCGAGCGCAACTATCCCGCCGCCCTCGCCGACCTCACGAGGTCCACGGAACTCGACCCGAGCAACGAGAAGACATTCTACAATCGCGGGGTGACCTACGCGGCTCTAGGTCAGTTTCAGTCGGCCAAGAACGACTTCGATCGAGCTCTTCGCCTGAAACCGAAGTCGTCGCGAGCGATGGCGGCGCGAGGCCGGATGCTGCTTGAACTTGACGATGAGGCCGGCGCCCGGACCGATTTCGAGGCCGCGGTCCTTGCGGCGCCTGATGATCCCGAGATCCTCTGGCAAGCCGCGAGGGCAATGGACGAGGCCGGCCGATTCTCGGCCGCCGTCGGCTACTACGACCGCCTTCTCACGCGGTTCCCCACCGATACGCGCCGCAGCCGCACGCTCAACGCGCGGTGTTGGACACGGGCCAAGTGGGGACACGAGCTTGCTCAAGCCTTGTCCGACTGCGAGGCCGCCATCGCTCTCTCGCCACAGGCCCCTGCATTCCTCGACAGCAAGGCCCTGGTTGAACTGCGCCTTGGCCATGCGGACCAGGCCGTGAAGGACTATGACGCGGCCGTCGCCGCAGGCTCGAACGGGGCCGACAGCCTATTCGGACGCGGGCTGGCCAGGTCGAAGAACGGCGACGCCGCGGGCGGGCGGGCTGACACGGCGGCCGCCGAAAAACTGGACGCAACGGTCGCTGGTCGCTTCGCCAATTGGGGTCTTCGACCCTAACTCGCTGTCTCAGGAACCGCCCGGACCCTTTGCTGGGGCGACCGCGCAGTGGCCTGTCTCGCAATACCGCTCGTGTGCGGCCGCCCGGGCGGACTGCACGATCGCAAGCGTCCGCTTGGCCTCGAGCGCGTCGACCGAAGGGAGGCGGCTTGCCCATGCCTGACCGGCGGGCGTGTCGAAGAAGGCCGCGATCTTGGCGAGTTCATCGCCGGTGAAGCTTTCTGCGATCGCCTGCGCGCGGGCGTCACGGAATTGAGGCTCCGCCTGCGCGAGGCTCGCCTTCAGGGCGTCCAGCGCCGCCCGCTGAGCACGAGCAGCGTCGCTGTTGGGAGTCTCCATCCGCTGGAGCCGTTCCACCGTGGCGATCCACCCCGCCAGTTCAGCAGGGACAGCCGGCGCGTTTCCAGAAGCCGCGACGATCCGGCGGGCAAGGTCCACGGCTGCCGGGGAAGGCGATGCGACAACGGGCGACGTCAAGACCTGAGCCGCTGGCGTGTCGGCGAGTTGAAAGTGGATCGGAATATTCACCATCGCCCCGCCCACCGGCGCGCCGTCCACCGTCTGTGGTCTCATCTTGAAGTACGGGGCCAAAGAGACGGCGGCGGCGCCGAATCCCATCCCCATTGGAGCCTCAGCCAGGACCTTGCAGTCGGTCGCGTCTCCCTGTGCCGTCACCTTACATTCGATCGCCGCCCTGCCGCTGACGTTCAGTGCCTGCGCTACCACCGGATAGACGTTCGCAAGCTGATCTCCCGTCGGTTTGGACACCCAGTCTGGATTCGTCACGACCCCCTCGACGGGGATGTCGGTGACCTTCGACTGACCCTCTGCCGGACCCGCGGCGGCCGAACTGCCGAGACAGGTGACGGTCATGGCGCAGCATGTCGCTATGAGAGCTCGCATTTCTTTTTTCCCCCTCACGGTCGCGGTCGGCGAAGCGTCTAAGGCCGCCTTCCATTCTGTTGGCGGCTATCCTATTGTGGGAATGCGTTACATCGCCAGTTTCCAGCGATGCCCCCCCGCCTAACGGCCGACGGCGGCGCTGCTTGGCGCGAACGCACCTATCCTGCGCGCTCTTCGCAAGCTGTGGCGAGCGCGTCCGAAAGAACCAGAACCATGGGCCGCGCCGCCTTCAGTCCGTCACCGATCCGCAGCCGTGCGAATGCGCGCGGCGGCCGGCCGGTCGACGCCGCACGCGAGCGCGCCCCCAGCTGGCGCCCTGACCCGAGGTCGGGCGGGCGCCTCGGAGCCCTATTGCATGTCAAAGAAGATGCTCATCGACGCGGCCCACCCGGAAGAAACGCGGGTCGTCGTCCTCAATGGAAACCAGATCGAGGATTTTGACTTCGAGAGCCGCGCAAAGAAGCAGCTGCGCGGCAACATCTACCTGGCGAAAGTCACCCGCGTCGAGCCGAGCCTGCAGGCCGCCTTCGTCGAGTACGGCGGCAACCGTCACGGGTTCCTCGCTTTCAACGAGATCCACCCAGACTACTACCAGATCCCGCACGCGGATCGCGAAGCCCTGCTGCGCGAGGCCGAGGAGGATGACGACGAGGATGATGAGGCCGAAGGCGGCGCCTCGGCCGAGGACCAGACCGACTCCCTGGGCGGCGATGACGAAGATGAGGTCGACGAGGAGATCGCACGCCGCCGTCGTCGGCTGATGCGCCGCTACAAGATCCAGGAGGTCATCAAGCGCCGGCAGATCATGCTGGTGCAGGTGGTCAAGGAAGAGCGCGGCACCAAGGGCGCGGCCCTCACCACCTATCTCTCTCTCGCGGGGCGCTACTGCGTCCTGATGCCCAACACCGACCGGGGCGGCGGCATCAGCCGCAAGATCACCGCGGCGTCGGACCGCAAGCGCCTGCGCACCGTCGTCGCCGACCTGGACGTGCCCGAGGGCATGGGCCTGATCGTGCGCACCGCCGGCGCGAAGCGGACCAAGGCGGAGATCAAGCGCGACTACGAGTACCTCTCGCGGGCGTGGGGTCAGATCCGCGACACGACCCTGCACTCCATCGCGCCGGCGCTGATCTATGAGGAGGAGGACCTCGTCAAACGCGCTATCCGCGACCTCTACGACAAGGACATTGACGGCGTCTGGGTCGAGGGCGAGACGGGCTTCCGCGAGGCGCGCAGGTTCATGCGCATGCTGATGCCGTCCCAGGCCAGCAAGATCCAATCCTACCGCGGCGCCGCCCCCCTGTTCGTGGCGAACCGGATCGAAGAGCACCTTTCGCAGATCTACTCGCCCGTCGTGCCTCTCAGATCGGGCGGCTACCTGGTCATCAACCAGACTGAGGCGCTGGTCGCGATCGACGTGAACTCGGGCCGGGCGACCCGCGAACGCAACATCGAGGCCACTGCGCTCAAGACCAACCTCGAGGCCGCCGAGGAGGCGGCCCGGCAGTTGCGTCTGCGCGACCTCGCCGGCCTGATCATCATCGACTTCATCGACATGGAGGAGTCGAAGAACAACCGCGCCGTCGAGAAGACGCTGAAGGACTGCCTCGCCAGGGACCGCGCCCGCATCCAGATGGGCAAGATCTCGGCCTTCGGCCTGATGGAAATCAGCCGGCAGCGGCGGCGCACGGGGATCCTCGAGGGCACCACCCACGTCTGCCCCCACTGCAATGGCGCCGGGCGCATCCGTTCGGTGGAGTCGAGCGCCCTGGCGGCGCTAAGGGCCGTGGAAATCGAGGGGCTCAACGGTGGCGGCGAAGTCGCCCTGCGTGTGCCCAAGGACGTCGGCCTCTACATCCTCAACTCCAAGCGCGAATACCTCACGCGCCTGGCGGTGATGAACGGCGTCTTCGTCAATGTGACGCTGGACGACGCCCTCGCCCACGCCGATCACGAGGTCGAGCGCGTTTCCGACACGCCCTATCAGGCCGAGCACGCCTGGGGCGCACCCCCGGCGGAGGACCTCACTGACGAGGAGGTCGAGGCCGAGATCGAATTCGAGGAGGAAGAGGAAGACGAAGCCTTCGCCGAATCTTTCGACGACCTGGAAGCGAACATCGAGGACGAGGACGACGAGGAGGACCTCGAGGTCGAACCCGTCCGCGCCGGGGATGGCCGCGACGACGAGGATGCCGGCGCACGTCGCCGTCGGGGACGGCGCCGGCGCGGACGGCGTGGCGAAGAGTCCCGAGGCGAGGTCGGACCGGCCGCCTCGACTCACGGCGACAGCGAGTCTGGCTCGGGACGGGGCCGCCGTCGGGGCCGCCGCGGTGGCCGGCGCTCGCGCGAGGAAGGTCAGGCGCACGACGCCTACGCCTGGTCCTGGCCGGCGCGCCTGACCGGGGACAACCCCTACGAGTGGCGCGGCCCGTCCAATCGCACTGTCGCCCTGGCGGAGGCTCCGAGGCCCGCGGCGGCCGATGTCGGCGCGGCGCCGCCGCTCACGCCCGTCGAGGCCCGGCAGGAGCCGCTCGAGGCAGCGGAAGGACCGCCGGCGGATCTGACGACCGCGCAGATCGGCGAGGGGCCGTTGCAGGACGCATGGGTGGAACTGCCACCCCCCGAGGATAAGCCTGCCCGCACACGTCGGCGGCGATCTGCGACCCGCGGACGTGGCGCAGCGGCCGAGGCGGAGGGCGTTCCCGAGACGCCCGAGCCCGAGACCCCGCAGGAGATGCCTTCTGAGGAGCCTCCGCTCGAGGTCCCACCCCCGCCGGAAACCCCTGCGGTCGGCGAGTTGGCGCTCCAGGTTGTCGAAGTCGCCGAAGCCGCGCCGCCGGCCGCGGTCATGGAATTGAGGCCGGAGACGGCGCCCGTGGAGCCGCCGCCGGCGCCCGAGCCGGTCTTCGACCCGGCCGAGATCGTCGCCCCGCCGACGGCGCCGAAGCGCGGCTGGTGGCGACGGGGGTCGTGAAAGGCCCTGAAATCGCCCCCGACCGGTAGCAGGGAGGCGCGGACGAGATCATGACGCAGTTTGCCTGATCATGCCCCGCTTCCTCGCCGCTGGACGGCTCGCCATCTCCGCCCTGGCCATGACCGGCGTGCTCCTGGCGCCGGTCAGCCAGGCCTTCGCGCAGGACGACGCGGTCTCGATCATCCGGGACACCGAGATCGAGCATATTTTGCACGAGGAGGCCGACCCGATCTTCCAGGCGGCCGGCCTCAATCCCAAGGCGGTCCAGATCCACCTGGTGGAGAGCAACGAGATCAACGCCTTCTCGGCGGGCGGCCAACAGGTGTTCCTCTACACCGGCCTCATCCTGAAGACCGATAATCCCAACCAGCTGATTGGGGTGATCGCCCACGAGACGGGCCACATCGCCGGCGGCCACCTCGCGCGTTCGGGCGACTTCACCAAAGCCGGCCTCGCGCCGATGCTCATGACCATTGGCCTGGGCATACTGGCGGCCATCGCTGGCGCACCGGAAGCGGCGGCGGCCCTGGTCTTCTCCTCGACCTATTTCGGCGAACTCAACGTCCTCACCTATTCGCGCGAACAAGAATCGCGCGCCGACCAGGCGGCCGCGACCTACCTCGAGAAGGCGGGAATGTCGGGTCGGGGCCTGGTCTCCTTCTTCGACGCCTATCGCTACCAGGAGGTGTTCGACGACGAGCGTAAGTTCCCCTACTTCCGCGACCACCCCCTCTCCGACGACCGGATCGAGGCGCTGAAGGTGCGGGTGGAACACCAGCCGCATTATGCCGAGACCGACTCGCCTCAGGCGATCGAGCGCTACGAGATCATGAAGGCGAAACTCGAGGGCTTTATCCTCGGCGGCCAGACCATGACGGACTACCCGTCCGAGGATCAGTCCTTCCCCGCCCGCTATGCGCGCGCGATCGCCCTCTACCGCGGGACCGAGATCGAACCTGCGCTCAAGCAGATCGACGCCCTCCTGGCCGAGCATCCGAAGAATCCGTACCTCTGGGAGCTCAAGGGACAGGTCCTGTTCGAGTCCGGGCGGACCAAGGAGTCCGAGCCGGCGCACCGGCGATCGGTGGAGCTGGATCCGGACGCTCCGCTGCTGCAGGTCAACCTCGCCCAGACCCTGATCGCCGAAGGCGCTGCGCCCAAGTACGACGAGGCGATCCTTCACATCCGGCGTTCTCTGGGCGTCGAACCCGACAACCCGCTGGCCTGGCGTCTGCTTTCGGAGGCCTATGACGGCAAGGGCGACGAGGGCATGGCCCACCTGGCGTCTGCCGAGCAGAACTTCTACCTGGGCCAGCTGCTGCAGGCCCGCACTTTCGCCTACAACGCCCGAGAACTGCTGCAGAAGGGAACGCCCGAGTGGCGCCGCGCGACCGACATCATCATGGCCTCCAAGCCCACGCCCGCCCAGCTCCGGCAGCTCGGGATAAGCAGTTGAGGCGCCTTGTCCCCCTCATCGCGCTCGCCGGGGCGCTTAGCCTTGCCGGATGCCAGAAGAGCCACGCCGCCAGCGACGACGACAAGGCCTTCGGCGAGCGCGTCCGCGCCTATCTCCTGGCGCATCCCGAGGTCCTCCAGGAGGCGACGCAACGCCTGGAGGCCAAACTGGCCGCCCAGGATGAAGCGGAACAGCACGCGGCCCAGAAGGCCCTTCCCTCGCTGCGCGCGGCCGTCGAACGAGACCCGCGGGACTTCGTCGCCAACCCGGGCGGAACGATCACAGTCACCGAGTTCTACGACTACCGCTGCCCGCACTGCGTCAACGCGGCTCCCAACGTGGTCGCCCTGATCCGCCAGCACCCCGACGTGCGTTTCGTCTTCAAGGAGATGCCGATCTTCGGACCGGTCTCCGAGCACGCGGCGCGCGCCGCCCTAGCGGTGAAGAAGGCCGGCGGCGACTACGTCGGACTCTACCAGGCGTACATGTCGGCGCGCGGCCTGGACGATCAGACCATCGATCGTCTGGCCCTGGCCAAGGGCGCGCTCCCGGCGGACCTGGCCCCGGCCGCCGTCCACCAGAACGACGCCCATCTCGCCGCCAACGCCGCCTTGTTCACCAAGCTCGATCTCGAGGGCACGCCAGCCTTCATTGTCGGCGACCAGTTCATCCTGGGCGACGACATGAAGGCGCTCAACGCGGCCTTGGCGAACGCCCACGCCGCCAAGGGTGTGCAGACGGCGAAATCCTGAGCCGGCCTCAGGCGACGCGATTGAGCAGCGGCTCGCCAGCCGCGAGGCGCCGACAGTTCTCCTTCGCCGCCACCAGGCTGCGCCGAAGCGTCTCGGGCGTGAGCCAGGCGGCGTGCGGGCTGGCGACGACCTGCGGAAACGCCAGCAAGGGGTGGTCCGCGCCGATCGGCTCGCCGGCGAAGACGTCGAGCCCCGCGCCGCGCAGGCGCCCCCTCGAGAGCGCCCGCGCAAGCGCCGCCTCGTCCACCAGTTCCCCACGGGCGGTGTTGATCAGGACAGCGCCCGGCTTCATGCGCGCGAAGGCCGCCTCGCCGATGAGACCCCGCGTGCTCGCCTCCACCGGCATGTGGATGGAAAGGACGTCGGCCTGCCCGAGGAGGTCCTCCAGGGAGAGAAAGGCGTAGGGAACATCCGGCTTGGCCGTGCGCGCATGATAGACGACCCGCGCGCCGAGGGCCTCGAGCGCAGCCGCGAGCCGGCGCGCGGAGCCGCCGAAACCCAGCAGGCCCACGGTCCGGCCGGCGATCTCGCCGGTGGTGTCGAGCACGTCCAGGTCCGGCCGCCACCCCTCGCCGGCCCGCGTGGCCGTATCGAGGTAGCGGAGCCGGCGCAGCACGGCGAGCATGAGCGCGAGCGCCATCTCGGCCACCGCGATGGAATTGACCCCCGGCATGTTGCAGACCGCGGCCCCAGCCGCGCGCGCGGCGTCGAGATCGATGGTGTTCACCCCGACTCCGAGCTTCTGGATCAGGCCCAGACGGGGCGACCCGGCGATCACCTGCGCCGTCACCGGCTCGAGCACGTGCAGGAGGGCGTCAGCCTTGGCCATGCTGCGGGCGAAGGCGACGTCGTCCGTCTCGTCGATCACCTCCACCGCCCCGGCGCCGAAGACCTCGTCGATCTGGGCGAGGAAGCCGCGGCTCGCGCGGTATTGCAGAACGATGTTCAGCGCCGGACCTCCAAGACGGCCATTGACAGCCGCGGGGTCAGCTACCCTGTGGGATGAGCGACGCACAAGGAGGCGCGGCCATGGAAGAGCGGGTCAGTATCGAGATCCAGGGAGGCGTCGCGGACGTGCGCATGGCGCGGGCGGACAAGATGAACGCCCTCGACGAGGCCATGTTCGCCGGGCTGGTGGCCGCGGGCGAGCGGCTGAAGAGCGAACGCGGCCTTCGCGCGGTCGTGCTCTCGGGCGAAGGGCGCGCCTTCTGCGCCGGCCTCGACATGGGCAGTTTCGGCCGCATGGCCCAGGGGCGATCCTCAAACGGCTCCTCGGGCGACCAGGGCCTGGGCGCGCGGACCCATGGGTCGGCCAATCGCGCGCAGTACGCCGCCTGGGTCTGGCGGGAGATCCCCGTGCCGGTGATCGCGGCGGTCCACGGCGTCGCCTTCGGCGGCGGCCTGCAGATCGCCCTGGGCGCCGACATGCGCTACGTCGCCCCCGACACGCGCCTGGCGGTGCTGGAGATCAAGTGGGGCTTGGTGCCCGACATGGCCGGGACGCAGCTCATGCGCGGCCTCGTGCGCGAGGACGTCGTGCGCGAACTCACCTTCACCGGCCGGATCTTCTCGGGCGAGGAAGCCCTGGCCCTGGGTCTCGCCACCCGGGTCTGCGCCGATCCGCGCGCCGCGGCCCTGCAGACCGCGCGGGAGCTCGCCGGCCGCAACCCCGACGCCATCCGCGCCGCCAAGCGCCTCCTCAACGCCGCCCCCCACACGGACGCGGCTGCGGGCCTGATGGCCGAAAGCGTCGAGCAGGCCGCCCTCATCGGCAGCCCCAACCAGGTCGAGGCGGTGATGTCCAACGTCGAAAAGCGCGAGCCGGTCTTCGTCGACGCGTAGGGGGGAAGGCCGCGCCCCCTCAGCCGGCCAGGACGTTGGCGACGGCGCGGCGGAGGGTGTCGAGGGCGAAGGGCTTGGCGAGGCGGGGCATGCCCGGCTCGAGCAGGGCGTCGGCCTCGTCGGCGGGGAAGCCGGTGATGAAGAGAACGCGGAGATCCGGCCGCACCTGGCGCGCGGCCTCGAAGAGCTGGCGCCCGTTCAACTCGCCCGGCAGGCCGAGATCGCAGATCATCAGTTCGACGTCCTGGTTCGTGCGCAGGTGGGCGAGGCCGCTGGGTCCGTCCGAGCCGCGCAGGACCCCATAGCCCGCCGCGCCGAGCGCATCGGCGAGAACCCGGCGCACCGACGGCTCGTCGTCAACGATGAGGACGGTCTGGCCCTGGCCGGCCGGCGGCGGCGCGATCGACTCCACCTCCGCATCCTCGCTAGGCGCCGGCAGGCGCGGCAACAGGACATGGACCTGCGTCCCCTGACCCGGCGCGGTCTCCAGCCAGGCGTCCCCGCCCGCCTGGCGCGCGAAGGCGTAGATCATCGAAAGGCCAAGCCCCGTCCCCGCTCCCGCCGGCTTGGTGGTGAAGAACGGATCGAAGGCCCGCGCCGCAACCTCCGGCGTCATCCCCGTCCCGGTGTCGGCGACGGTGACGCGCACATAGTCGCCCGGCGCCACGGCGCGCTGGGCGGCTGGCGCCTCGCTCAGCGAGACATTCGCCAGTTCGATCGTCAGGCGGCCACGCCCGCCCATGGCGTCGCGGGCGTTGATGGCCAGGTTGAGGAGCGCGTTCTCGAGCTGGCTGCGGTCGGCGAAGGCGAACCACAGGTCGGGCGGCGAGCAGGTCTCCACGCTCACACCGGGGCCGACGGTGCGACCGATCAGGTCGCCCACGCCCGTGACGAGGGAGGCGATCTCGAGCCGTTCGAGCTGCAGGGCCTGGCGCCGGGAGAAGGAGAGCAGGCGTCGCGTTAGCGCCGCCCCACGCCGCGCCGCGTCATCGGCGATGTCCAGATAACGCTGCGCCTCCTCGGCGCGGCCCTGCTCCAGCCTTGTCCGAGCCATTTCCAGCCCGCCGCCGACACCGGCGAGGAGGTTGTTGAAATCGTGAGCGACGCCGCCGGTGATCTGGCCGAGGGCCTCCATCTTCTGCGACTGGCGCAGAGCCTCCTGCGTCTCGTCGAGCGCGGCGGTGCGTTCGACCACCTTGGCCTCGAGGGTCTCGTTGAGCCCGCGCAGGGCCTCCTCGCTGGCTGCCAGGGCCGTGGCGTTGGCCTCGGCCTCGGCCCGCAGGACCCGGAAGCGCTCCAGCTCGGTGGATAGCCTAAGGGCGGCGCGCCGGAAGGCGTCGCACACCACCACCAGCAGGGAGCAAAAGAACAGGAAGAGGAAGGAGGTGACGATCTCCGCGGCGGTGAGCGGTCGGCCCGATCCGGCGCCCATGAAGAGGCCGGCCGCGAGCACTGTCGCCATGACTACGCTCAGCAGCCCCTCCCCCAGCCCAAACGCCAGGGCGGAGATGAAGATCGGGGGGAAAAGGAGCAGGTACGGCCCGTGATAGACCGGCAGCGCCCGCTGCAGCGCGGCGGCGGCGACC
>DATHPX010000244.1:0-11162 GCA_035483335.1 Caulobacteraceae bacterium
ACAACCGACCTGGTCTGCGCGCCGTCATGTCCCTGGCTCTTCCGAGAGGCGCGACGCGCGCCAGCCCCTGAATTCTGCTGTTTCACCGATGGGGTGAAACCAGCCATCCCCTTCGCGCCGAATACCCGGGTCGCGCCGCCGCGTGTCGACCGGCGCCGTTAGCGCCGCTAGAGAACCTGGTCCACGGAGACGATCGATGCCTGAGAAGCCCGCCTGGCTCACCGAGTTGTTTCCCTGGAATCAGTCCCTCATCCAGGTGAACGGCCGCACGATGGCCTATCTCGACGAGGGGCCCAGGGACGCCAGGCCTGTTCTGCTGCTGCACGGCAATCCCACCTGGGGTTTCCTCTATCGAGACTTCATCGAGCCGCTGAAGACCGCCGGCTATCGCGTGATCGCGCCCGACTGCATCGGCGCGGGCTATTCCGACAAGCCCAGGATCGACAGCGCCTACAGCCTCGCCCACCACATCGCCGACCTGGTCTCGCTGATCGACCAGCTGGACCTCCGGGGGCTGGCGATCGTGGGTCAGGACTGGGGAGGTCCGCAGGGCGTCGGCGCCGCCCTGGGCAGGCTCCCGCGGGTTTCGGCGCTCACCTTGATGAACACCTGGCTCTTCACCGACTACAGGGGCCGCTTTCACACCTCGCCCCGGCCCTGGACCCTGTGGCACGCGCCGGTGATCGGCCCCTTCTTCCTGAAGCGGTGGAAGGTGCTCTCCCACGGCGGCCCCTCGAACACGACGCAACGGGCAATGACGGCGCAGGAGGCGCGCGGCTATCACCACGTCTATGACGAGCGGGAGAGCGAGACGGTCACCCTCACCTGGCCGCGCTCGATCCCCTTGCGGGAGGGCGATCGCGGCTGGGAGGACATGGCCTGGATTCAGCGCCAGCTCCCGCGTCTGGCCGACACGCCGGTCCAGCTCATCTGGGCGCCCGAAGACCAGGTCTTCCCGATCGAGTACGCCAACCGCCTCAAGGAGCTTCTTCCTCACGCCGAAGGGCCAAAGACCTATGACAGGGCGCGGCATTTCCTGCAGGACGACCGCGGCCCGGAGATCGTCCAGGACATCGTCGAATTCCTCGACCGCAGAGTGGGAGCCGCCCTGTGAACTTCGTCACGCCGACGGCGGAAGACCTCGCAACCCTGCGCCCCGACCCGCTCATCTTCGAGCAGGAGCTCGACTGTCGGCCGGAGGTCGCGGCCTCCCTCGAGCTCGCGCTCGGCTTCCGCGCCGGCCGCGCCTACTGGCGGGCGGCGAGCGGCCAGCTCTACGCGGTCGAATTGGGCGACTTCGGGCGCGGCCGGCCATCCATGGCGATCCTCTTCGGCTTCTGGCCACGCTACGAGCCGCGACCTCTCGACGATGAGGCGATCGACAAGGACCTGGAGGCGTTTCTGCTATGGATGGCGAAGGTCTGCGACGGCCTGGACGTCGCCGACCTCGAATGGACCCTGCAGCGCTCGCCCAGGCCGAAGCGGCCGTAGAGGGCGTTCAGCCACTGGAGCAGTCATCCGGCCGCCCTTCCTGCCGCTCACCACGGGATGGGGCCGCCCCAGCGCGTGAACTTGCCGGTCGGGCTGTCCGGACCGAGGAGCGCCACGCGAACCGCTTCGCGCGCGCCCTCCTCGACCGTTTCCGTGCCCGCGTATCCGTTGAGGTTGGTCTTGGTGAAGCCCGGGGAAACGGCGTTGACCGGGATTCCCTCAGGCTCCAGTTCGATCGCCATGGCGAGCGTCAAGGCGTTGAGGGCTGTCTTGGACGCCGGATAGACCGGGCCGAAGTTCGCGCGGTAGCCGAAGGCCGGGTCTGAATTCGTCGTCAGCGACCCAACGCCGCTCGAGACGTTGACGATGCGGGCGCCGGGCGTCTTGCGAAGCAGCGGCAGCATCGACTGGTAGACGACCAGGACGCCGAAGACATTGGTCTCCCACACCGCGCGCATTTCATCGAGAGACACGTTGCTCGGGCGCGTGGTCTTCACGTACGCCTCGATCGACTGGCCGGGCAGCTTGTTGGTATTCGAGATCGCCGCGTTCTGGATCAGCACGTCGAGGCGGCCAAACTCGCCGCCAACGCGCTCCGCCGCGGCCGTAATCGAAGCCTGGTCCGTCACATCGAGCTGGAGCGCGTGGGCGTCCGGCCCGACCTCCCTGGCCGCGGCCTCGCCGCGTTCGAGATTGCGCGACCCGACCAGCACGGTGAAGCCGTGCGTCACGAGATCCTTGGCGATCTGAAGACCGATTCCCTGATTGGCTCCGGTGACGAGGGCGACGGGTTTGTTGTTCATGGCGTCCTCACGGGTCTGGCGGTTTGTTGTCAGCGCCGCGGAACTCCGCTACGCCCTAGATGGATCAATGTTCCGTTTTAATACGGAACATTGATCCATTTTACAAGTGGGAAGGTCGTGACCGACAGACCGGAAGACCCTGACGAGGCCTTGGAGCCGCGAGGCGGCGCGGATCGGCGCGTGCGCGCCGACGCCCAGCGCAGCCTCGATGCGCTACTCCGTGCGGCAAAGGAGGTGTTCGCAACCTCAGGCGTGGACGCGCCGGTGCGGGAGATCGCAGAGAAGGCCGGCGTCGGCCTTGGCACTCTCTACCGACACTTCCCGCAGCGCTCGGACCTGGTCGCCGCCGTGTTTCGTCGCGAGATCGACGCCTGCGCTGACGCCGCGCAGATCCTGTCGGCGGAGAGCGGCCCCTTCGAAGCCCTCGCGAACTGGATGCAGCGCTACACGACGTTCCTTGCCGCAAAGCGGGGCCTCGCCAAGGCTCTGCACTCGGGAGACCCGGCGTTCGACAACCTGCCAGGCTACTTCGACCAGCGGCTCCGGCCCGTCGTTCGCAAGCTTCTCGAGACGGCGGCCGAGGCCGGCGAGGTCCGCGCAGATGTCGATGCCGACGAGCTTCTGGGCGCGGTGGCCAGCCTGTGCATGTCGGCCCACAACACCGGACCCGGCCGGGCGGAGCGCATGGTCGCCCTCCTCGTCGACGGCCTCCGCTATGGCGCGAACTCAACGGCGAACCCGCCGGCCTGAGCGGCGGTCAAGGCGCAAAGGCGCCCCGTCGATAGACCCACGTGGTCAGCATCATGCGGGGGCGGTCCAGCGCATTGTGCGCGGAGGCGTGAAGCAGGGCAGGGTGCATGATGATGAGGTCGCCCTTGTCGCCGGTCATCTCCTCGAGCCTGACGGCCTGGGCGCCGACCTGCGCATCGGCGTCCATCAGCTCACGGACCTTCTCGCTCTTGGCGGCGAACAGGCCGGCGAGCCAGGGATGATCGCGCCGCAATCGCTCACGGATCGCCTGCGAGCGCAGGGTCGGCCCTTCGTTGGCGTCGTCCATCTCGAGGGCGAGCCGGTGCGAGCCCGCCACACACAGCGTCCCTCCACCGTCAGGCAGGACGGGCTCCAGAAAGGTGAAGGCCCTCAGGATCGGCATCGGCCTCAGGTAGAGCGCGGCGCCGATATCGAGGTGCCATGGCGGCCGCGGCAGGTCCGGGGCCGTCGAGGGGAAGGTCACGAGGGGATGACCCCAATCCCGAGGCGAATCCCACGCCCCGGCGCCCAGCAACGCGTCCGCCAGATCGGACATGCGGTACGAGCCAAGGGCGTCGAACGCACCCGTCCGCACAAGCGTGTGGAATTGCGCTGGACGGGTTGTCGACCAACTGTCCGGCTGACCACGGAGCATACCGAACCTCTGCTCCAGGTCGGTCCACAGCCTTTCGGCCATCACCTCGATGTCGGCCTTCGGGTAGAAGCCCGGCAGGCGAAGGACGCCTCGACGATCGAACTCTTCGAGTTGTTCGGCGGTGAGCGTGAAAGTGGCGGGCACAAGCGCCTCCTTGATGAAGACGCCCCGCGGCAGATCTCGCGCCCCGACCACAGCCGGGACGTTCAATCTACCGCGGTACTGATTTCCCGCGGCCCACCGCAAGGCGCGGCGAACGATGGCGGCAGATGTCGCGCGAGGCGCACAGGTCGTCAACCCACCAGATCGCGTGTCGAGCCCCGGGTGGGGTCAGAGTTCAGCCACGAACCTCACGAACGCCGGGCCAAATCCCCGATGGGGTGAGTTATCGCGCCGAAGGCGCACTGATTGTTCTTCGTTCGTGAAGTTCGTGAGGTTCGTGGCTCATGACCTCCCTCAGATGGCCGAGAAGCCGCCAGGGCTGTAATAGGCGATCGCCATGACGACATCGCTTGAAACGGCGCGCCTGTCGCTTCGACTGGTGAGGGAGGCGGACAGGGACGATCTGATCGCACTCGAACGCGATGCGGAAGTGATGCGCTTCATCAACGGCGGCCGATCCACGCCGGTTGAAGGGATCGATAGCGACACCGGTTTCCGGACGCCGCGTGGTCGTGAACCCGATGTCTGGGCAGCGATTGAGCGAGACTTGGGAGTGTTCGCGGGCTGGTTTTCGCTACGTCGCATCGGCGAGGGCGCCGCCGAGCTGGGCTACAGGCTGCGTCGCGGCGCCTGGGGTCGAGGACTCGCTTCTGAAGGCGCGCTCGCCCTGGTCGAGTGGGGCTTCGTCGAATCTGGGCTCGACCGGATCATGGCGACCACGATGGCGGCCAACCAGGCTTCGCGCCGCGTGCTGGAGAAGGTCGGGCTCGTGCACGTGCGCACTGTCCACAAAGACTGGCCTGATCCACTTCCCGGCAGCGAGATGGGGGATGTCAAATACGAGATCGCCCGCGAGGCTTGGAAGATAACCCAGGGTCCACATCGGAAATGAAGAACGGTATCGCGCCTCGTCGCCTGCGGCCGCCTACCAGGGCAATGGCTTGTTGAAGCGATCGAGGTAGCGCAGCCCGGGCTTGCCCCGGTTCGCTTCGACCATGCTGACGACGAGCGGGATGCTCTCCTCGATCGAGAGCTTTGCGTCGCCGCCGCCCATGTCGGTTCGCACCCAACCCGGCGCGACCACGAGAAGCGCACGCGGATCATCCGGGCGGCGCGCGGCAAAGCCCTTCATCAGCATGTTCAGCGCCGCCTTGCTGGACGAATAGAGCTGCCAAGACCCGGTGCTGTCGGTGATGCTGCCGAGTTCGGAGCTCATCACGGCGATGACGCCGTCGGCGGGGACCAGATCGCCCAGCAGTTCGACCGCGCGAACAGGCGAGAGCGCATTGGTCAGCATCATGTCGAGGAAGTCCTGCTCAGTGACGCCAACCGGGGTCGCTTCGATCGCGCGAGCGATGCCGGCATTGACGAACAGCACGTCGATCGCCCGCCCTTCCAGGCGCGAGCGAAGCGCCTTGACGCTGTCGGCCTTGGTGATGTCGACGGCCTCGACCTCGAGGCTTCCGGGAAAGCGGCGGGCGAGCGTCTGCAAGGCGTCCGACTGCCCGCGGACCGTGGCGATCACGTACTCGCCACGGCGGAGCCATTCCTCAACGAGAGCGAGCCCGAGCCCGCGGGACGCCCCCACGATCATGACGGTGGATTGCTGTGGCATGTGGTTCATCCCTTCTGGCGCTTCGTGCCGAAGAGAGATGCCGCCTGCTTGCCTCCGAGGGTAGCGCCGAAATGTCGTGATATTCCGGACTCGGAGTCATTGATCCATGAGCTTATCCGGAATTCCGCGTCAGCTCCCCGCGGTGTCCAGGCCCGCAGTCTCCATGGCGCGGAGCCGGGAGGGTCGGTCCTCGGCGCGGCGGAGGGGATGACCCCAGAAGCGCCAGATCGACCACGTCGCGCCGACCACGCAGCTGATGTTGATCACCGCCTCGATCTGCAGGCCGCTGTCGCTGAAGAGATTGGCGGGGGCGTAGAGGCCGTGCAGCAGATTGAAGGAGATGTCGATGAAGGCCAGGAAGCCGAGCGCTCCGCTCGCGATGAGTCCGAACAGGACCGCCTTCGCATCGCGGCCGATCAGGTAGAAGGCCGCGAGCGCCGAAGTGACGGCGACGAGAAGGTCGGCAAGCGGAAAGGCCGACTCGAAGCCCATGTAGACCGTGGCGAGGCGAACGACGTCGGGATTGGTCACGTTGTGCACGAACTTGGGCAGCGTTAGGTCGCTATGGAAAAAGGCGATCCAATAGGCGCAGACCATCACTGATCCGCCGATGGCCAGGATCGCGGCGTGGAAACGGTCCATCATCGAAAGACGCGGCACGTTCATCAAACTCCCATCGAGGCCTTTACGATCAGGCGGGCGAACACGACGGTGAACAGGGGGGTCAAGCCCCAGGCCACGCCGCTGAAGGCCGATTTGTCTATCGCCCGCCTTATGCCGAACAGCGGCCGATCCGACCATGTCCAGGCGTGCAGCCAGTACTGGTTCAGGCCCTCGATCAGGATGCCAAGCACCGCCCCGACCATGAACAGGACCGGGAACACCCCACGCAGGGCCCCGTGCCCGCCGATGATCCAGCCAACGCCGTACCCCTGGAGCAGGCCGAAAACCACGACCACATTGATCATCAGAAAGAGCGGAGACCTGTACGTCCAGAGCTTGAACGCCCGCGCGATCACTTCGACGAACAGGCCAATGCCGACGGCCGCGACGAAACATGCGATTGGAAGGGTCACGGTCACGTCAAACCCTGCATGGAGCGGGGGGAAGCGCCAGCTTAGCGCGTCGCCTCTCGTTTGACTTTACGCCTTCATAGGCGAAATGCAGATTGCGCTCAGTCACTGACGGGACCCCATCATGAGCTTGAACCGGGCTCGCAGGGCCTAGATGAGCCTTATTGATAAAAATGTCAATAACGACACGAGGGCGGAATTGCGCCGTCGCCGCCAGCCGGAAGCGGCGCGCGACAACATCCTCGCGGCCGCCGAGTCCCTGCTGATCGCGGAGGGTCCGCAATCGCTGAAACTGGCCGACGTCGCCCGGGCGGCCGGTGTGTCGAATGCGACCGTGCTCCACCATTTCGGTTCGATTGCCGAGGCGCAGACAGCGCTCATGGAACGCATGGTGCGCCAACTGGTGTTCGAGATCCTCACCATCGCCCAGCGGGAAGGCGCGGCAGCGCAGAGCGCGACGGAAGAGATCGCCGCGCTCTTCGACGCCTTTGAATCCAAGGGCTCCGCCCGTCTGGCGGCCTGGCTCGAGCTGACCGGCGAGGCGCGTCGCATGACCTTCGTCCAGACGGCCGCGAGAGAGGTGGTGGAAGCCAGGCTCGGCGAGTTCGCCAGCATCCCCGACGATCTGCGCGAGGATCTGATGTTGGCCTGCATCACCATGGCCCTGGGCGTTGGCCTGTTCGGTCCGACGCTGAGCGAACTGCTCGGCAAGCCGGCCGGCCGCGCGCGCGAGGTGGTGCTGGGCGTGCTTCTGGACCAGCTGCGAGGGGTGCTCGCCGGAATTTGACTTAAGGGGTGCGCCCTCGATTCAATGGGCGCCGCGCAGCTGCGCGTAGACCCCGTCGAACACCTTCAGCTTGTCGAGGTTGGCCACACCACCCACCGCCACGTCGTCGCCGAAATGCAGCACGTCCGCGTCCCCGCCCTGGTAGCGCGGCCAGGTGGGCAGGCCGGGGCCATTGGGATCGCCCGTCTTCACGAAGTTGGTCCAGTATCCAGCCATCAACCGCGCCACGCGTCGGTCCGACGCAGTCCAGCGCCAGGTCGGCTCCTGGTCCAGGTGGTCGAACACATACCAAAGCTCGGAAAAGTGGCTCGGCCCCCAGCCGGCATAGACCGACCCGGGCGGGAACGGCGGCGCATGGGCGAAGTGATAGTAGTAGACCGGCGCGCCGGCCGCCGCCTGCAGCCGCGCCCACGCCCAGTCGTCCCAGCCGAACCGCAGGTCGCGCTCGAACCCCAGCCGCGCCGCCCGGGCCTGATCGTCCGTGGCGTGCGGATAGGCGTCGATCAGGGCCGCCGGCAGCGGTCCCCACCGTTTCCTCGTGTCGGCGTCGTAGCTCGCCGCCCGGGTCTCCCCGACGTGGGTCGCCAGCGAGCGCGCCTCGTCGGCATTAGACCCAACCAGGAGCGGGACGAGGCTTTGGCCCTGATGCGCGAACACCTCGTACGGTCCGGCCGTCAGCACATAGTCGTCGATCACCGGATGGGCGAGTTCGTCCGCCTTCCCGCCCACCAGGCGCTCGGCCGGCAGCGCGCGCAGCTGGGCGACGGTGTCGACGCCCAGGGAGCGGGCTAGCGCGACTCCGTCGTCTTGCGCATGAGCCAGCCGATACTGCGGCGCGAGCCCGAGCGGCTCGAATACCCCGCCGCTCTCCCCGATCGCGTGCTGGAACAGGCCCTTGGCCAGGGGTGACGCCATCAGGAGACTGACCGACGCGGCCCCGGCCGACTGGCCGGCGATCGCAACGCGCCCCGGATCGCCGCCGAACGCCTGGATATTCCGCCGGACCCACTGCAGCGCCGCGACCTGGTCCTGCAGGCCGTAGTTCCCCGACGCGTGATGCGGCGATTCCAGGGTCAGCTCGGGATGGGCCATGAATCCGAGCGCCCCCACGCGATAGTTGAAGGTCACCACCACCACGCCGCGCCGGGCCAGCTGGTCGCCCCAGTACAGCGGCATGGCGCCAGATCCGTTGGTGAACCCGCCGCCATAGATCCACACCAGCACCGGCAGCCGCTCCGTCGGCCGACGCGCCGGCGTCCACAAGTTCAGATAGAGGCAGTCCTCGCTGACCTTGGGCGGGATCTCGCCTGGCATCGAGACCCCCGCCTGCATGCACGCCGGCGCAAAGTCCCTGGCCGGCCGCACGCCTCGCCACGGCGCCACGGGCTGAGGCTCGCGCCACCTCAGCTCGCCCAGCGGCGGCGCCGCGAACGGTATGCCCTTGTAGACGCTCAGCCCGCCCTCGCGCGCGCCGCTGACGACGCCAGCCTCGGTCACGGCGTCCGCCGCCGCCCCCGTCGCCGAGCCCAGCGCCACCGCGAGGCAGAGCCCCGTCATCCACGTCTTCATCGTGCGCGCCGCCATCCGTCACCCACAGGTCCCACGGATGCGCCGACACTTCACGTGAATCCCCGGTAACCGGCTTTGCAAAGGCAAACTCCGACCAGACGAAACCGCCTGGTTGGAGATAATTTGCTCTAGATTCAATAACTTGAGCGCCGCCTGATCGCCCAACCCGATCCCACTTGGGCCGCCGAGCTCTAGAGACGACGCTTTCGGGGTGGATGGAAGGCTTTGCCCGCCGCAAGCCGCGCCACGAGTTCGGCGATCTTCGCGGCGCGCTTCTGCGGCCCTCTCGCCTGATGGACGCGGTAGAGAACGGCGTACCGGTTCGCGGAGTCGAGGTCGTCGAAGAAACGGCGCGCATCGGGTTGCGCATCAAGCGCGGCGAGAAGGTCTGCGTCCGGCGTCGCGCCACCCTGAGGCGCATAGGCCGCGTCCCAGCGTCCATCGGCCTGTGCGCGCGTCACCTGATCCAGGCCGCGGGGCGTCATTCGACCCAGGTCGGTCAGACGCGCGACGCGCTCCCGGTTCACCTGAGACCAAGCGCTGCGCGCCTTCCGAGGCGTGAACCTGACCTTGTAATAGTGCGCGTCGACGCGCCCGAGCTGGCCGTCGACCCAGCCGTGAGCAAGAGCGCTGTCGATCGCATCCGACTTGGCTATTGTGGTCTGCGGAGCGCCCGCCTTGGCGAACTTCAACCATGCGCCGACCGCTTTCTCCGGCTGCTCGCCCAGCCAGGCCTCGAAAGACGCCGCGTCACAGAAGGTCAGGAGTGGCAGGTCCCGCGTTGCGACTGCTTCGCTCATCGTAGGGTTGCTCCGCCGTCTCGAAGAGGGTTTTGTTGGCGCAATGCGAAGAGGAAATTAGGGGCAGGAGTACGCGCAAATGTCGCGAAGCGCAGGCCAACTGGGAGGCTGGCGTGATGGACCTGGATACGGCCGCCTCCGGCGGCATGGAAGGCAAAGGGGCCTACAATCGTAACGCGCAGCTTCCGGCCCGAGGCGCCGCTATGGCGACTCCGCTCCTGGAGGCCGCCTCCCGCGAAATCGCCCTGGACCTCGAAGGCGGACCAATTGTGGTCGCCGACTATGGGTGCTCGCAGGGTCGAAACTCCTTCGCCCCCATGCGCGCAGTCATCCATATCCTGCGCCAGCGACTTGGCCCGGATCAGCCAATTCTGGTCTGCCACGAAGACCTCCCGGTAAACGACTTCAATTCCCTGTTCGACGTACTGGCGCACGACCCGGAGAGCTACGCCGCCGGCGACGCAAACCTGTTTCCCTGCGCAATAGGTCGCTCGTTCTACGAACAGGTGCTTCCTGCCTCGTACGTCAACCTCGGTTGGTCCTCCTATGCGGCGATGTGGGTGAGCCACATTCCCGCGCCCCTCCCGGGGCGCATCATCGCGCTTGGGGCGACCGGCGAGGTCCGCGCCATCTTCGATCGTCAGGCGGCTGACGATTGGCGACGCTTCCTGAGCTTGCGCGCGCACGAGCTGCGCCCAGGCGGGGCCCTCGTGGTGGCGGTGCCGGGTTACGATGAGGCCGGCTTGTCCGGCTTCGAGTCGATCATGGACGACGCCACGGGCGTGCTGGCGGACATGGTCGTCGAAGGCCATGTGACCGCACAGGAACGCGAGCGCATGGTGATCGGCGCATGGCCCCGGAGTCGCGCTGAACTGTTGGAGCCCTTCGCGGCCGGCCAGGCGTTCCAGGGACTGCGCGCCACCGCCTGCGAGACTTTCCCGCTCGAGGACGGCGCCTGGGCAGAGTGGCGCATCGATAACGATCTGGCGGCTCTCGCCTCGAAACAGGCCCTGTTCTACCGCAGCATCTTCGCACCATCGCTCGCGATGGCGCTGGAGGGTGACGCTGACCGGGCTGCGGACTTTAGCGCTCGCCTGGAAGACGGTGTGCGGCGCCGGCGCTCGAGGGCGTCCCTGCCCATCAATTCATTTGTCTCGGTAATCGCCATCACCAAGGCCGAAGGCGATTAGACGGCTGGCCGCGCGTTCAAGTTTTTGAATCTCGAGCAAATCACCTCCGACCGGACGACTCCGGTCGGAGGTGTCCAAGGGACGACGCTACTTCCCGTCCGGCGCGATGATCGGGCGGGCGTCCTTCCACTTGTAGGGAAGCGTGTCGGGGATCACCGAGACCTCGGTGGTGAATTTGAACGGGTAGGGCGAGGCGCTGGGATAGGTCATCTCGACGAAATAGGCCGTCCAGCCGGTCGGCGGCTTATCCACCTTGCCCACCCAGGT
>DATHPX010000245.1:0-6949 GCA_035483335.1 Caulobacteraceae bacterium
CCCAGGATGAGGCCGAGGTCGTTGCAGTAGGCGTCGACGGCGGCGACGGAGCCGGAGGGGTCGGCGAGGCCGACATAGGTGTCGGGTCGGAGCAGGTAGAGTGCGTCTCGGGCGAGGCCGGCGGCGCCATAGGCGTTGGTCCACTCGAAGATGTGGAGGGGGATTTTCCGGGTCTCGCACCAGGCCGGCAGTCCCACGGCCGGGCTGCCGTACACGTGGACCTGCCAGCCGACGTACTCGAGGCCCCTGTAGTTGTCGCCGCCATCGACGGGCGCCCAAGGCAGGCGGTCGCCGCCGCGGACCTTCCCCGCCTCACCGCGGCTCAGCGGACCGCCGCGATAGTTCAGCGTGATCTGGGAGATGGTGCGGAAGGCGTATTCGCGCGCCCGCTCCGAGGCCGTCACCATGGGCGCCACGATCGGCGCCAGGCGGGTGCGCAGGACGTCGGCCAGCAGCCCCTCGGCGGTGGCGAAGGAGAACACCCGGTCGGTCGTCTGGACCAGCCTTCGCGCGAATCCGATCCGCTCGGCCTCATAGCTGTCGAGGATGCGCTCGGGCGCCCGCCCGTGGATCACCTCCGCCAGCTTCCAGGCCAGGTTGATGGCGTCGCCGATGCCGGTGTTCATGCCCTGGCCTCCGGCCGGGCTGTGGATGTGGGCCGCGTCCCCGAGCAGGAAGGCGCGCCCGCGGCGAAAGCGGTCGGTCACCCGATGGTGCACGTGATAGGTCGAGAACCAGTTGATATTCCGCACCTCGACCTTGAGGTGCTCGATCGCCCTCTGGCCCACATCGTTGAAGCAGAGCGTCTCGGGATGGGTGGCGCGATCGTCGCGCACCGTGCCGATCAGACGCACGCGCCCTGCGCCGTCGATCGGGAACACGGCGAGGAAGTCGGCTTCGTCCAGGTCGATGTGAAGCTCGCCATTGGCCGTCGGGCCCGAGATGTCGGCGTCGGCGACATAGAAGAGCTGGCGATAGGTCCCGCCCTGGAAGCTCGCGCCGATCGCGTGCCGCACGATCGAGCGGGCCCCGTCGCAGCCGGCGATCCAGCTCGACTCGGCGATCCGCTCCGCGCCGCCGGCGTCGGCGAGGCGCGCGACGATGCGATCACCATGGTCGTCAACCGACATGACCTCGGTGCGCCGCTCCACCCGCACACCCTCCGCCTCGAGCCGCTCCTCGAGCAGCCGCTCGTGCCGGTCCTGAGGGAAGATGTGGAGGAACGGGTAGGGGGTCAGGCCTTCGCCCATCTGCGCCAGCGAGATTCCCGCCGCCCGCGAGCCGCGGACCCAGAGATTCACCGCGGGCGTGTGATGGCCTTCGGCGACGATCTCGTCGGTCAGGCCAAGCTGGCGGTAGAGTTCGAGCGTACGCGCCTGGACGGCCAGGGCGCGCGAGGTGGTCCCAGGTCCCTCAGCACGGTCCACCACCCGCACCTTCGCGCCCTGGCGCGCGAGGGAAAGGGCGAGCACGAGGCCGGTGGGGCCGGCGCCCACGACCAGCACGTCGGTTTCCATTCCTGGCTCTCCCCTCGCAACTCGTGGCGATCCGCGGCATCATGAGGTTCTACAGCGCGCCCGTGACCGAGAATTAACGCGCATGGCGCGCAAAGGCCGATTATGGAGACCGCTTTGCGCCCGGCGGGCGCGCGCGGAGATTGCTTGAATGTCGAAGTTGGAGAGCGTCCCGGCCGCCGCCGGCAAGACGCGAGCCGGTGGAGAAGCTTGGGAGACGATCAAGACGATCGTCTTCGCGCTTCTGATCGCCTTCGTGATCCGGACGCTCCTGTTCCAGCCCTACACAATCCCGTCCGCTTCGGAGGAGCCGAACCTCTATCAGGGCGACTACATCATCGTGACCAAGTGGAGCTACGGATACAGCCGGCACTCCATCCTGGGCAGCCCGCCGCTCTTCCCCGGCCGGATATTCTTCCAAGCGCCCACACGGGGCGACGTCGTCGTGTTCAAGCTGCCGCGTGATGGGCACACTGACTACATCAAGCGGCTGGTCGGCCTGCCGGGCGACCGGATCCAGGTCCGCCACGGCGAACTGTTCGTGAACGGCAAGGGCCTGTCTCAGACCGATCCCCGGACGGTGACCGCGACCGACCGCGGCTGGCCGGAGTCGGCCAGGTGGTGGCGCGAAACCAATCCGGAGGGACGCAGCTACACGACCCAGGAGCACGGGGACGGGAACTATCCGGCCGACAATACCGGGGTCTATGTCGTTCCCCCGCACTGCTACTTCATGATGGGCGACAATCGCGAGAACTCCGCCGACAGCCGATTCGACCCAGGCCTCCCGCCGGAGGATGCGAAGCTCGGCGGATGCGGCTGGGACAGCCGGCTGGACTCCTACGTCGGCGCCGAAGACGGCGTGGGCTTCGTGCCCGAGGCCAACCTGGTGGGCCGCGCCCGTCTTGTCCTGCTCTCGTGGAAGGAGAACGCCTCCTTCTTCAAGCCCTGGACCTGGCTCGACCTCCGCCTCGACCGCTTCCTGCGCCCGGTGCATTGAGGGGATCCTCCTCCGCGAAGCGGGGGAGGGGGACCACCGAAGGTGGTGGAGGGGGCGGCCGCCGCCCGGGAGCTTGTTGGCTGACGAGTCAGTCGCGGCTGAAAACGATCACTAGCCCCGCCCCCTCCACCGCTTCGCGGTCCCCCTCCCCCGTTCGCTATCGCTCACGGGGGAGGATCCACTAGATCCTCTCCAACGTCGCCGGGTCGCGCCCACCCTCGAAGAACCGGTCCAACGCGCGGGCGAACACGCCATCCGGCTCGACGGCGTCGAACAGGGTCATCGAGGAGCGGAACTTGATCGCATCGATGTCGCCGAATATCGCGCGGGCGTCGGTGTCGGGCAGCATGACGACGATTTCCGCCAACTCCCGCAGGCGCGGGGCCAGGACCGGATGGGCGAGGTAGGCGCGCGCCTCGGCGAGAGAGGCTATGGCGTAGCGACGCGCCATGGGGCTGTGGCCGAGCCCGGCGATCTGGGGAAAGACGAACCACATCCAGTGGCTGGCCTTGCGGCCACCGCGAAGTTCGGCGCGCGCGGCCTCGAAGAAACCCTGCTGGGCCTCGACGAAGCGGTTCAGGTCATGAGGATCGGGGCCGGACACGCGGCGTAAATTGCTCCCGCAGTTGCAAAGTTGCGACAACTTCAGCTTCGCCGGCGGGGTTGCACTCCTATCTTCCGCCCATACCTGCTATCCCAACGTTTCGCGTGCGCCGCCGGTGCGGCCGTCGGCGAGAATCACTTGGGCGCGGAGCTAAGTCGGACATGCGCGTGATACTGGCCCAACCCCGCGGCTTCTGCGCCGGTGTCGTGCGGGCCATCGAGATCGTCGAGCGCGCGCTCGATAAGTACCATGCCCCCGTCTATGTACGGCACGAGATCGTCCACAACCGTCACGTGGTGGAGGATCTCAAGGCCAAGGGCGCGGTGTTCGTAGAGGAGGTGGATCAGGTCCCTGACGGCGCCCACGTGGTCTTCAGCGCCCATGGCGTCGCCCGCTCGGTGGTGGACGCCGCGGCCGAGCGCGGACTGCCGGTGCTCGACGCGACCTGCCCCCTGGTCTCCAAGGTCCACGCCCAGGCCAAGCGCTATGTGCGTCACGGCCGGCACATCATCCTCATTGGCCACGCCGGCCACCCCGAGGTCGAAGGCACGATCGGCCAGATCAAGGCGCCGGTCCACCTGATCTCCACCGCCGAGGAGGTCGCCGCCCTCGACCTGCCGCATGACGCGCCCCTGGCCTATGTGACCCAGACCACGCTCAGCGTGGACGACACCCGCGCGGTCATCGAGGCGCTCAAGGCGCGCTTCACCAACATCGTCGGACCCGACACGAGCGACATCTGCTACGCCACCCAGCACCGGCAGTCGGCCGTGCGCGAGATGGCGCGTGTGGCGGATGTGATCCTGGTGGTGGGCGCCAAGAACAGCTCCAACTCCAACCGCCTGTGCGAGATCGGCAAGGAGGAGGGCGTTCCGAGCTATCTGATCGATGACGCATCGGCCCTCGACGTGTCCTGGCTCGAGGGCAAGACCACAGTGGGCCTCACGGCCGGCGCATCGGCGCCCGAAGAACTGGTCGTCGAGGTGATCGAAGCCCTCAAGAAGCTTGGCCCGGTGACCGTCGAACCGATGGAAGGGGTCAAGGAAGACATCGAATTTCGGTTGCCCGCGGAGTTGCGGCCCCGGCCCGCGCCCGTGGGCGCGTAGGTTCTAGAGACACGAGGAGCCGTTAAGTTGGCGATTCCCTTCAAGGCGGTGGCGCGTATCGGCAGCTACATCGCCAAGCAGCACTTCTCTGGCGTCAAGCGCTACCCGCTCGTGCTGATGCTCGAGCCGCTCTACCGCTGTAACCTGGCCTGCGCCGGCTGCGGCAAGATCGACTATCCTGACGAGATCCTCAACCAGCGGCTCTCCTACGACCAGTGCATGGCGGCGATCGACGAGTGCGGCGCGCCGGTGGTGTCGGTCGCCGGCGGCGAGCCCCTCCTGCACCGCGACCTGCCCCGGATCGTGCGCGGCTTCCTGGAGAGGAAGAAGTTCGTGATCCTCTGCACGAACGCCCTGCTGCTGACCAAGAAGATCGACCAGTACAAGCCCGACCCGATGTTCACCTGGTCGATCCACCTCGACGGCGACAAGGTCATGCACGACAAGTCGGTCTGCCAGGACGGCGTCTACGAGACGGCGGTGGCGGCGATCCGGCTGGCCAAGTCGAAGGGCTTCCAGGTCTCGATCAACTGCACCCTGTTCCAGGGGGCCGATCCGCAGCGCACGGCCGACTTCCTCGACGAGATGAAGACGCTCGGGATCGACGGGGTCACCATCTCGCCGGGGTATGCCTATGAGCGGGCGCCCGACCAGGAGCACTTCCTCAACCGGACCAAGACCAAGGAGCTGTTCCGCGAGATCTTCAAGCGCGGTCGCGGCGGCAAGGAATGGTCGTTCACCCAGTCGACCATGTTCCTGGACTTCCTCGCAGGGAACCAGGCCTTCCACTGCACGCCGTGGGGCAATCCCACCCGCACCGTGTTCGGCTGGCAGCGGCCCTGCTACCTGCTGGGCGAAGGCTACGCCAAGACCTTCAAGGAGCTGATGGAAGAGACCGACTGGGACGCGTACGGCGTGGGCAACTACGAGAAGTGCGCCGACTGCATGGTCCACTCCGGCTTCGAGGCCAGCGCCGTCACCGCGATCATGCAGAACCCGCTCAAGGCCGCGGAGCTGGCCGTGCGCGGGGTGCGCACCGACGGGCCGATGGCGAAGGACATCCCGGTGGACAACCAGCGGCCGGCCAAGTTCGTCTTCTCCAGCCACGTGGATCAGAAGCTGGCGGAAATCCGCGCCAAGCGGCCGCAGTCCTCGCGCAAGGTCGTCGAAGTCGACTGAGCCGACTATTTAGTACGCTAATATTAAGCCACGAACCTCACGAACCACACGAACGTGGGGCAGATCCTTCAGGTGACGCAGCCTGATTGGTGACAGTGGTTGCTATGTCTGCGCTTTGACTCTTCGCCGACCTTCGGCCGGCATCAAAACAAGCGCCGCTCGTCTTGGAGGCATGCTTCTGAACCCCCAGAGCTTGTTCGTGGGGTTCGTGAGGTTCGTGGTTCATTTCCTTCGCGAGTTCGCCGCCATCTCCTCAGGCGTCGTCCAGGGACTCGGTCGCGCGCCTGAGGGCCGCGAACGCCAGGCCCGCGTGCCGCGCGGTGCGCAGCAGGCCCGGCAGGTCCGACGGCCGGCGTGCGAGGGCGGCGATCACCGCGGCGACATCCACGCTCCCGTCGGGCCGGAAGCCGGCCTGGGCGGCGGCTGGAAGCGATTCGTCCGCGCGATCAGAGACCGCCCGCAGCACGGCGAAGGGGACGCCGCCGCGCGCCGCGGCCTGCGCTGCCAGGTGGCTCTCCATATCGGTTGCGATCGCGCCGGAGCTCTGCCTCAGCGCCGCCTTGCGCGGAGGGTCGGGGACGATCACGTCCGAGCCCACGAAGAGGCCGCGCGCGACGTCCCGCAGGCGGCCCGCCAGTCGGTTTGACAGCGGCTCGTCAGTCGCCAGTTCCCCCTCCGGCGTGAGGACCGCCCTCGCCATCGCCAGCTGACCGACGTCCAGATCCGGAGCGAGCGCGCCGCAGAGTCCGAAGCTCACGAGGCCGGCCGGCGGATCGGCGAGCGCCGCATCGAGGCCTGCAGTCCCGATGACGACGCGGCGGCGTGGACCCAGGATCTGCGCCTCGCGATGCATGCCGACCACGAAGAGCAGGGAGCCCTGGGAGGGGCGCGTCGGGCTCACATCCCGTAGGCCACGCGGCCGCTGTTGGCGCGGGCGAGGTTGCGGTAGCGGGCCAGGGCCCACAGGGGGAAGATCTTCGAATAGCCGTGGTAGCGGAGATAGAAGACGCGCGGGAAGCCGCCGCCGGTGTAGGTCGCCTCCGGCCAGACGCCGTCCTCGCCCTGATTCTCCATCAGCCAGGTGATCCCCCTCGCCACCGCCGGGTGGTCGGCGCGGCCGACGGCCATCAGGCCCAGCAGGGCCCAGGCGGTCTGGGAGGATGCAGAGGGCGCCGGCTCATAGCCGGCATAGTCGAGCTTGTAGCTCTCGCATCCCTCGCCCCATCCGCCGTCCGGGTTCTGGATCGAGATCAGCCAGTCCACGGCGCGGGTGACCACCGGACCTTCCGGCGCAACGCCAGCGGCGTTGAGCGCACAAAGCGCCGACCAGGTCCCGTAGACGTAGTTGACGCCCCAGCGGCCGAACCAGCTGCCGTCCTTCTCCTGCTCGCGCTCGAGATAGGCGAGGGCGGCCTTCATCCGCGGCGAGTCGGAGGGCTCGCCGAGCTGGGCGAGCATGCTCACGCAGCGCGCGGCGACGTCCACGGTCGGCGGGTCGAGCAGGGCGCCGTGGTCGGCGAAGGGGATGTTGTTGAGGTAGTGATAG
>DATHPX010000246.1:0-2067 GCA_035483335.1 Caulobacteraceae bacterium
CGCCGCCGAATCCGGCGCGCCGTCGTTCCCGATCGTCGACGACAGCGACTTCGGCCTCGAGCTCGATCCCGCCGAGGCCGCGCCCTCGCCGCCGACCCGCCCCCGCCGCGTCTTCGGCGGCGGCCGCGGCAAAAGCCGCTAGGGCGATCCTCGCCCTTCAATTCCGCCCCGAACCGTATTAGAGACGCCACTCCCAGCCGGGAGGCCGCCTTAGCTCAGCCGGTAGAGCGGCGCATTCGTAATGCGTAGGTCGGGTGTTCGAGTCACCCAGGCGGCACCACTCTTCTCGGGGTCGGATAAGCCCAGGAAACCCTCCAGCCAACGCACAGGCGAGCGGCGCTCCCGCTGGGTCATCGGAAGTCGTCCCTCAGGGGTTGACCCTATAGCCCCGGAGCCGGGCTGCCCCTTTACGCCGTGGAATGACGTCCATCATCAGACACCCGACGGAGATCTTCCTGTTCTCGCTCGGCTTGCAGTGGCTCGCCGCCTATCTCGGGCATGTGCTGCGCCGGCGAGGCGGACCGCTGGAGGACGCCGAGCGCGGAGACTTCGACACCATCCTGCGCGCCACGCTCACCTTGGCGGCGCTGATCATCGGCTTCAGCTTCTCGATGGCGGTCAGTCGGTACGACGAGCGCAAGGCTTTCGAAAGAAACGAGGCGAACGCCATCCGTACCGCCTACGTCCGCGCCCCCCTTCTGCCCTCTGCGGAGGCGGGGCAGGCGCGACGACTTCTGTCCAAATATGCTGAGCTGCGCATCCAATTCTACGTCGTGAGCGATCCCGCGAGACTCGCCAAGATCGACGCCGAAACCGGGAAGCTGCAGGACGATCTGCAGTCGATCGTCACCAAGGTCGCGGTTGGCCAGCCCACTCCCACAGTCGCGCTCGTGGCCGTCGCTGTGACCGACGTCCTGAACTCGCAGGGCAGCACCCAGGCGGCCTGGTGGAACCGCATCCCGACGGCGGCCTGGGGCATGATGCTGGTCGTCGCATTCGCGGCCAACTTCCTGCTCGGCGCCAGCGAACGACGAAGGACGCCTGTGCTGCTCTTCGTCCTACCACTGATCATCTCTGCGCCGATCTTCCTGATCGCCGATATCGACACGCCGCGCGCCGGCGTTGTCCGTGTCGTGCCGGACGACCTGATCGCCCTCAGCCACTGGATAGAGTCGCGCCCGTGAGATGAGGCTGGCCGGAGGCGCGTCGGGTCAAAGCGTTTAGCTGACCATCCGTGTTGCGCTTCCGCGCCGGAGTCCGAGAAAGAACGCTTCGATGCGCTCGGCGACGAGGGCCGGCGCTTCTCGATCGGGACCAGTGTGGCCGACGCGGTCGAAGAGGACGAGATCGCTGGCCGGCAGGGTTCTGTTCAGCGCTTCGAGAGCGTGTCGCGTGATCGCCTGCGGGCTCAGCTTGCCGCCGAGCAGCAGGACCGGGCGATCAAGGTTGCAGTAGCGATCGCCTGGGCCATCGAGCTTCGCGACCTCGCCCATCTCGGCCAGTTGAGCTCGCAGCAGTGGGCGCATCGCTCGCCACTCCCGTCGACTGACGCCGGCGCGCATCACGAGGCGCGCCAGCCATGGCGGACCGCTCGAGATCGCTTTTGGCGCGAAGCCGGCGCCCTGCGCCATGCAGACCATCGCCCCCCAGTCGTCACCGCACTCTAGCAGCGCGCGGAAACGAGGGAGCCAGGAGGCAGGCATGCAACCGTCGACGGAGACGCCAGGCTCGAAGACGGCCACGCCATCGAAGGCGGATGACCTAAGCGCCGTCTCGAGGCAGACGAGCCCGCCGTAGCTGTGGCCGAAGGCGAAGCGCGCGCCGGTCGCCTGCTGAATCGCGAGGAGGTCTCCGCACTCGACTTCGATCCCGTAGTCACCCCCCTGCTCGCCGCTCTCGCCGCGGCCGCGGCGGTCGACCACGTGCACCGTAAAGGACTGGGCCAGCCTGCGCGCCAGCGCCAGGTAGTCGTCGCTGCGGCGCAGGGCGCCGCCAACCACCAGCACAGCTTCGCCAGCGCCCAGGGAGCGGTAGGCGATGGGAACGCCGTCGAACGACGGGATCACC
>DATHPX010000247.1:0-5973 GCA_035483335.1 Caulobacteraceae bacterium
CCGCCGAGGTCGGCGAGCGCCGTCAGCAGGTGCAGCTCGCCCTTCAGGCGCCGGAGCGTCTGATCGGGCTGGCCCGCCTGCTCCGCCAGAGCGGTGGTCTCCTCGAGGATACGGGCGAGGGAGGAGCCTGGGTCGGCGCGAAGCAGGGCCGCGAGGCGTTCTGGCGCGCGCGTGGCGAGGCTCGACAGATAGGGCGAGGCGCTGAACACCGGGGCGAGGGAGTCCCAGGCCGCAATCGCCTCTGGCGCCGCGGGGCCGTTTGCGAGGCGCTCGCGGGCGCGCGCGGCGGCGCCCTCCTCGATGACCGGTCCGCAGGGCCGGATCAGATCGCCCAGTGCCCTCACCGTTCGTGCCTCAACTGCCGGACGGGAAAACCAGGGCCGCGCGAAGCCCGGGGCCATGACCGTCCACCACCCCTGGACCTTCGTCCAGCTCCAGCCTGCCGTGGTGCGACCGCGCCACCGCGGACACAAGGGAGAGCCCGAGCCCTGCGCCTGGCGCGTTGCGGCTGTTCTCAAGGCGGACGAAACGCTCGATCGCCCTTCCGCGGTCGGCTTCGGGGATGCCGGGGCCGGTGTCGGTTACGGAGATCTCGACGTCGCCCGACGCGCGCCGGCGCACGCGCAACATGATCGCGCCCCCGGCGGGCGTGTACTTGGCTGCGTTGTCGAGCATGTTCGCCACGGCCTGGGCGACGAACTCCCGGTTGCCTCGCATCCGCAGGCCCTGCTGGATCTCGCTCTCGAAGGCGACACCCTTGTCCTCGGCGAGCGGTTCGTAGAGCTCGGCCACGTTCAAGGTGAGATCTCCAGGATCGAAATCGCTCTGGCCTGGGGCGTCGGAGACGGACTCCAGGCGCGCGATTGAAAGCACGGCGGCGAAGGTGCGCAGGACGCCGTCGGTGTCCTCAAGCGCCTGATGGAGCGCCGCCTTGGCGTCGGTGCGGCCGGCGTCGGCCTCGATCATCGCCGCCTCGAGTCGGGCGCGCAGGCGGGTGAGGGGGGAGCGCAGGTCGTGGGCGATCGCATCGCCCGCATGCCGAAGGCCGGCGATCGATCGCTCGAGGCGATCGAGCATGTCATTGAGGCCCAGGGCGAGGTCGTCGTACTCGTCACCCACGCCCCGGATCGGGGCGCGCGCCGCGAGATCGCCCCCCCGCGCGCGGTCGATGACCGTGGTCAGCGCAGCCGCGTTTCGGCTGACGTCCCGGCTGATCAACAGTCCGCCGGCGAGGCCCAGGAGGATGATGAGGGCTCCAGCGCCCCAGAGCGCGTGGATGATCTTGCGGACATAGGCCTCGGATTCCCCGATGTCCGCGCCCACGAAGAGGTGGGGTCCGCCGGCGAGCTTCTCTTCCAGCCCGCGGGCGGGCCGGCGGATGACGCCACCGCCCGGCGCGGTGTCCGTGAGGACGAAGCTCGCCCAGGCCGACTCGCCGTCGAAGGGGGGCACCGGAGAGGCGCCGATCGTGCCGCTGATCGGATGGCCGGAGGGAGTCATCAGTAGATAGAGCAACGGGTGATCACCGGCCGATCGCTCGATCACCGCTGCGTTCAGAGCCGGCAGCCCGCCGCGGTCGTAGATGCGATCCAGCGAAGACATTTCGCGGCGGACCTGTGCGTCAGCCCGGTCCGTCACCTCACCCGCAGTGGCGACATAGATATAGGCGAGGAAGGCGCTGGCGGCCGAGGCGAACAGCGCCAGGAACAGCAGCGTCATGCGGAACGCCGTGGTGCGGAAGAGGCGCGGCAGGCGCATGGCCTCAGGCCCTGGAGAAGATCCCGTCGAGACAGGGACGTCTGAACGGGATTCCCTCTAAACTCATAAGTGTAGAGCCTGACTCAGCGTCTGCGTCTGATCCGGGCAAACCCATCAGGCTCTGGCGCCTCAGGTCAGGCCTCCAGGCGGTAGCCTGCTCCCCGCACTGTCTGCAGCATGGGCCTGTCGAAGCCCTTGTCGATCTTCGAGCGCAGACGCGAGATGTGGACATCGATGACGTTGGTCTGCGGGTCGAAGTGGTATTCCCAGACCTTCTCCAGCAGCATGGTGCGGGTGACCGACTGACCGCCGTGTCGCATGAGGAATTCCAGGAGCTGGAATTCGCGCGGCTGCAGGTCGATCTCGACCCCGCCCCGCCGGACCGTTCGGGCGATGAGGTCCATCTCCAGATCGCCCACCTTCAGCAGGGTCTGGACGCCGCCCATCTCACGGCGGCGGGCGAGGGCCTCGACCCGGGCGACCAACTCGGCCAGGGCGTAGGGCTTGACCAGATAGTCGTCGCCGCCGGCGTTGAGGCCTCGCACGCGATCCTGGATCTCGCCCAGGGCGGAGAGGAACAGGACAGGCGTCTTGTCGCCTTCGCGCCGGAGGGTTTCGACCATGGTGACGCCGTCCATGCGCGGCATCATCCGGTCAACGACGAGGACGTCGAAACGCTCGGCGCGCGCGGCGGCGAGGCCCGCCTCCCCATCGGCGGCGGTCTCGCACTGACTGCCGTGCTCGGCGAGGCCAGCCGCCATGGCGCGGGCGGCCTCGATATCGTCTTCGACAATGAGAAGTCGCATCAAGAGCCCCCGCCTGCGCGCGCCGTCCCGATCACCCCTCGATCTTGATCGGGACGAACAGCGAGACGCCGTTGCGGCTGACTTCCAGCGGGATGCTGGATCGGCCTTGTTTCTTCCAGTCGCCGACCGCCGCCGTCACGTCGCTCGCCGATACAACCTCGCGGTCGCCGGCGCGGACGATGACGTCACCACGACGCAGGCCCTTGTCGCCCGCGTCGGACGAGCCCTTCACGGACTGGACCAGCACGCCGTGGGTGGTCGGCGCGATGTTGTAGGCCTGGCGAGACGCGGGATCGATCGGGGCCAGGTTCATGCCCAGCACCTGCCGCGCCGAGTTGGAGGCGCCTGGCGCCTCGCCCTCGTCCTCGCCGCCGAACGCCCCGTTCTGCGCAAGCTGCTCTTCGGAGGGGCGCAGGCCGGCGACGATGTCGACGTTCCGCTCCTTGCCGTTACGGAAGACGTCCAGGTGGATCTGATCGCCGGCGCGGACTTTCGCGACCTCGCGCGTCATCTCGTTGCCGTTCGTCACGGCGTGGCCGTTGACCGACACGACGACATCTCCCGGCGCGAGGCCGGCCCGCGCGGCCGGTCCGCCCGCCACGAGGCCAGCGACGACGGCGCCCTTGCGTCCGGACAGACCCCAGGAGCTGGCCATCTCGTCGCTAAGATCCTGAATCGTCGCGCCGATGTAGCCGCGCTGGATCTTGTGACCTTCCATCAGCTCGTGCGTCACGTTCTCGGCCACGTCGGCAGGGATGTCGAAGCCGATCCCCACGGAGCCGCCCGAGGGCGAGAAGATCGCGGTGTTGACGCCGATCACGCGGCCATAGGTGTCGAAGGTCGGGCCGCCGGAATTGCCGCGGTTGATGGGCGCGTCGATCTGGATGTAGTCGACGAACTTCTCACCGATGTCGCGGTTGTAGGCCGAGACGATGCCAGCCGTCGCCGTTCCGCCGAGGTCGTACGGGTTTCCCACGGCGAGCACCCAGTCGCCCACGCGCGGCCGTGCGCGATCCTCGAAGTTCACATAGGGGAAATTCGCGCCTGGCACGCGGATGACCGCAAGGTCGGTGCCTTCGTCGCGGCCAACCAGCGTCGCCTTGAGTTCACGGCCGTCCTTCAGGATGACCTTGATGTCGTCCGCGTTCTGAACGACGTGGTTGTTGGTGACGATGAACCCGTCCGACGAGATGAAGAAGCCGGAGCCGGACGACATCTGCTTAGGTTCGCGGCGCGGGTTGGGCGCGCCGTCCTCGTCATCGTCGCCGCCACCGCCCCCCCCGCCCGGGGGGACGAGGTTGAAGGGAAGGCCGGGGATATTCGGGAAGCCGCGCGGCATCGCATTGACGTCGACTTTCGACGTCACGCGGATGGAGACCACCGCCGGCGAGACCTTCTCGAAGATGTCCGCAAAGGACATCGGAGCTCCCGGAGTGGAAGCGACCACCGGCTCGGTGGCGACGTTGATGAGCCGCCCAAAGCCGCTCGAACTGAGGGCCGCGGGGCGCAGGCCGGCGCCCGCCATCGCCGCCACGGCGACACCGCCCGCGGCTACGGCTCCCAAAAGAACGTGGGTTTTACTGACAGCCATGACTCGTCCTTAGTTCCCGGCTCCCTCCGCGGAAGGACCGGCCTACAACTTAGTATCTCAGTCTCTTGAGTGGGAGAGGGGCTTGCAAGTTACCGATCGGTTAGCGTGAGGGCGATTGTGCAGCCTGATTCTGGCGCGGCGATGTCCGTAACTAACGTCGAGCGGTGATCGCCGCCGTCACAAGAGCCGGCCGCGGCCCCGGCGAGGCGCCCTGAGTCTCTGACGAGGCGGTCTGGCCCCGCCACTCACCCTCGCTCTTGAGCGCGTCCTTGAGCTGACGGGGCATGTACTTCTCGTCATGCTTGGCGAGGATCTGGGTCGCCTCGAAGACCCCGGTGCGATCAAATGCCCCGGTCGCGACGACGCCCTGGCCCTCGCGGAAGAGGTCGGGAAGCTCACCGCGGTATCTGACCGGCGCCGCGCGAATTCGGTCGGCCATGACGAACGCGACCGCTCCGTCGGGTCCGCGCCTGAAGCTTCCTGTCTCGACCAGCCCGCCGAGCTGAATGCTGCGCCCCGGCGGCACATGGGCGGCGACGGCCTGGGAGGGCGTGTAGAAGTAGGAGATCGAACCGCGCAGGCCGTAGAGCGCGAGGCCGGCCGAAAGGCACAGGATCGGCCCCGCCGCGGCAAGCACCATCAGGCGCCGTCGGGCCATTCGCGACTTCGGGAGCAAGGGCATGGGCGCCCTCTAGCACATTCGGATGGGCGAGGGACGATGGCTCACGCGTCCGCCCGCGGAAGCTCGATCATCAAGGCGAGGCCGCCAAGCTCCGATCCGCCCAGGGACATCGTCCCTCCGTAGGCGCGGACCAGCTCGTCGACGATCGCCAGGCCAAGGCCTGAACCCGGTGTCCTCTCGTCCAGGCGCGTGCCCCGCCGTAGCACTTCGGTCCGCATCGCCGGGTCGAGCCCCGGCCCGTCGTCCTCCACGACGAGGCGCAGCTGTCGCGGTTCGACGACCTCGCCGCGGGCCCGCACGAAGCTGCGGCTCCATTTGCAGGCGTTCTCCATCACGTTTCCGGCGATCTCGAGCAGGTCCTGGCGCTCGCCAAGGAAGACGAGGTCTTCCGGGCACGTCCATTCGATCTCCGACACCTTGTCCTGAAAGATGCGCTCGAGCGTGCGGGCCAGCTCGTCGAGGACCGGCGCGAGAGGCGTGCGCTCGCCGGGGCCCTGGGCGCGGGCGGCCGCCCTCGCCCGTCGCAGGTGGTGGTCGACATGGTCGCTCATCGTCCCGGCCTGCCGCTGGACCACATCCGCCAGAGCTCCCGGGCTGGCCTGGGCCTCGGCGATCATCACTGAAAGCGGGGTCTTCAGGGCGTGGGCGAGGTTGCCCACGTGGGTGCGTTGACGCTCCACGACCTCCTGGGTGTGTTTCATCAGGGCGTTGAGCTCGACTGCAAGCGGCTGAAGCTCGGTAGGATAGCTGCCCGTGACCCGTTCGCTCTCGCCCGTGCGCAGGGCTGCGACCTCCCTTCGAAGGGCGAAGAGCGGCAGCAGGCCGACCCTGACCTGCAGGTAGACGGCGGTGATCAGCCCCGCGGCGAGCACCGCCAGCGAGATCGCGATAGCCGTCGCGAAGGTCCGGACCGCGTCGTCGACGGACTTGCGGTCCTCGGCCGTGATGAAGACGACAGGGGCGCCGAAGTCGGGGAGGCGACCCTGCATCGCGGCCACCCGCAGGTGCTGGCGCAGGGGGCCCGGCGTGTCGAAGAACACGACGTGACCCGGGTCGCGCCCCATTGCGCCGACGACGTCAGGGGCCGGCGTCAGGACATGGTCCCAGAGCGAGCGCGAGCGGGCCGCCGGGATCAC
>DATHPX010000248.1:0-21166 GCA_035483335.1 Caulobacteraceae bacterium
GCCACGGAATTCGAAGACGGCTCCGGCGCCCTTCAGGGTGACGTGGCGCTTGCGAAGGGTAGTGAGGCCGAAGCTCTTGTTGGCTTTGGCGTATTCGTCGTTGCCGATGCGGATGAGAGTCATCTCGAGCAGGCGCACGACAGCGGCGAGGACCTTCTCACGAGGCAGACCGCGGCGGGCGAGATCGCGCTCGACCTGCTCGCGGAGTTCCGGAAAGGCCTCGCCGAACGCCAACAGGCGATCGTACTTCGACTCGTCCCGGCAGGCCCGCCAGCCGGGGTGATAGCGATACTGCTTGCGTCCTCGCGCGTCCCGGCCCACCGCCTGGATGTGTCCGTGGGGATCGTCGCAGATCCAGACGCTCGTCCAGGCAGGCGGAATGGCGAGCCCGCGAATGCGCTCGAGCGTCTCGGCGTCGCTTACCTTGTGACCATCGGAGTCCTGCACGGCGACGCCGCGCGGCGTTTTCAGGCGTCGAAGGCCGGGATCGCAGTCGTGGACGTAGGTGAGCCCGTGACTGAGCGCAGCTTCCTCGAACACATCGCGGGCCATGACGCAGCCCAACGCGACGCCAGCGCACGGCGTTCCCGCATCCCTTCCAGGGCTTGATCTTCGGCCGATGGCGGCCCTTGAGAGACGGGCCCATGAACTATCAGCACGCCTATCACGCCGGGAACTTCGCCGACCTCTTCAAGCATGCGCTGTTGCTGGCGCTGTTGGTCGAGTTTCGGCGCTCGCGCAGTTCGTTCACCGCGATCGACAGCCATGCGGGAGCAGGGGTCTACGACCTGGAAGGCGAGGCTGCGCGTCGGACGGGCGAAAGCGCCGCCGCGCTGCGGCTCATGTCCGCGCGCGACGCGCCAGCCTCGCTCCAGCCCCTTCGCAACGCGATTGGCCGGCTCAACCGCGGGCGCACTCCGCGGCTCTACCCCGGCTCGCCGTGGCTGATCGGGGAAGCCCTGCGTAGCGGCGACGTCGCTGTGGGCTGCGAGTTGAACCCGGTGGCGGCCACGGAATTGCGGCAAGCCCTCGCGCCGTTCCGGCGCCTCGAGATAGCGGTGGGCGACGGCTGGTCCCTTGCGGCTCGCCGGGCGCCCGCGGCGCCGGTTCCCCTGCTTGTTCTGATCGACCCGCCCTTCGAGGCGGACGACGACGGGATGCGAGCGGCCGACACCCTCGAACGGACGCTTTCTCGTAATGCGTCAGCCGTCGTGGCGGTCTGGGCGCCGATCAAGGACCTTGCAAGCTTCGACGCGCTCGCCGCCGATCTGGAGGACGCCGCCAGGGGTCGCCCGGTGATGGTGGCGGAGCTGCGGATGCGGGCTCTCGACGATCCGACGCGATTGAACGGATGCGCGATGGTCGTGGCGAATCCGCCGGAGGGACTCGCCGACATCGCGCGCGAGGCGGGCGGTTGGATCGTCTCGAACCTGGGCGGGGCGGGCGGGGCGATCGAACTTCGTCAGTTGTCGTGAGCCGCTGTCGATCGATCACTCTTGCGGCGTCCTGCCGCTGGGACCCGGGCAAGGGTCGGACGTGATTTGATCCAGAAAGCCGAGTCGTGTAATTGTTGCACCGCAGCATCGGCCTGCCGACGGAGGTTCCGAAGTGCCTTGGACGAGCGATATCCGCGACCCGAGCGAGTTCAGGCGCGAGGCGGAGCGCGCCATGACGCTGCCTATTGGGCTCGTCAGCCCGTTCTGGATCCTCTTTGGCGCCGCCGCCACAGCGGGCGTGACCTGGTGGTGGCTGAACAAGCTCGCGCGTACGGCCGATCTGGAAGCCGCCCGCGAGTCGTCCGCCATCTACGAGATGGCCGAGGCGACGCCGGCCACCACGCCGATCGCTGTGCGGGCCGCGAGGGCGAAGAAGAGCGCGTCCGAGCCGGTTGACGCCGAAGCCCTCTATGCCGAGGCGACCGAAAGCTTCGCAAACCCGGATGCGGCAGGGTACGAGCCGCCCGCAGAGGCGCACGAAGCTGCGATGACGGCTGAGACATCCCTGACGCCCGGCGAAGCAGCGTATCCCGTCGTCGCACCCGGACCGGAAGCCGAAGAGTCTGACGACGATTTCACCCGGCTCAACGGGGTGGGCCCCCGCATCGCCGCCGCCCTCATAGCCCACGGCGTCACGCGCTTCGGCCAGTTGGCCGCGTGGACGGCCGACCAGCTCGCCGCCTTCGACCAGGAGATGAACCTGCGCGGGCGCGCCATCCGCAGCGACTGGGTCGAGCAGGCGAAGCGTCTGTCGAGGCACTAAAGACGCCCCCGTTCAGACGGATCCGTCTGAACGGGGACAAGTTTCTCTAAGCTGCGGCGTCCGATTGGGCGTAGCCGAGATCGGCGTTCAGCGCGTCGAGGATGGCGAGTGCGGCGTCTGCGACGGCGGTGCCGGGCGGGAAGATCAGCCTGGCGCCGGCCGCGTAGAGCGCGTCGAAGTCCTGGCGGGGAATCACACCGCCGACGACCACCATGATGTCGCTGCGGCCCAGCCGTTCCAGCTCCGCCTTGAGTTCCGGGATCAGGGTCAGGTGGCCGGCCGCGAGCGAGCTGGCGCCGATGACATGGACGCCCTGGTCCACCGCAGCCTTCGCCGTCTCCGCCGGCGTGGCGAACAGCGGTCCGACCTCCACCGAGAAGCCGAGGTCGTCGAAGCCGGTGGCGATCACCTTCTGCCCGCGGTCATGGCCGTCCTGGCCCATCTTCGCCACGAGGATCGAAGGCGCGCGCCCATCGGCGGCCTTGAAGTCGGCGATCGTCGCCCTGGCCTGCGAGATCTTCGGTCCCGATCCGACGGCCGCCGAATACACGCCCCGGACCACCTCAGGCCGCGCCTGATGGCGGCCGAAGACGCGCTCCAGCGCCAGGCTGATCTCGCCGACCGTGGCCTTGGCGCGCGCAGCGGAGACTGACAGCTCCAGCAGGTTGCCGCCCGAGCGCGCTCCCGCCTCCAATTCCGCGAGCGCGGTGGAAACGGCCGTCGCATCGCGCTCGGACTTCAGGGTCTCGAGCTTCCTGAGCTGGTTCGCCAGCACCGCCGAATTGTCCACGGCGAGGATCGGGATCTCTTCCTCCTGGGCCGGCTGGAACCGGTTCACGCCCACGATGGTCTGGGCGCCGGAGTCGATCGCCCCCTGCGTTCGCGCCGCAGCCTCCTCGATCCGCCGCTTGGGCAGACCCGCGGCGATGGCGCTGGCCATCCCTCCGACGGCGTCGACCTCGGCGATGTGGGCGAGCGCCTGGGCGGCCAGCTCGTAGGTCCGGCGTTCGACGTAGTCCGAGCCGCCCCAAAGATCGATGACGCGCGTGAGACCGCTTTCGGCCTGCAGGAACAGCTGGGTATTGCGGGCGATACGCGCCGAGAAGTCGGTGGGCAGGGCCAGGGCTTCGTCGAGCGAGTTGGTGTGCAGGCTCTGGGTCTGGCCACCGACGGCCGCCATGGCCTCAACCGTGGTGCGGGCGACGTTGTTGAAGACGTCCTGCGCCGCAAGGCTCCAGCCGCTGGTCTGGGTGTGCGCCCGCAGCGACAGCGACCGCGAGTCCTTGGGATCGAAGCGCTCACGCATCAGCCGCGCCCAAAGGAGCCGCGCCGCTCGCTGTTTGGCCACCTCCCCGAAGTAGTCCATTCCCGCGCACCAGAAGAAGGACAGGCGGGGGGCGAAGACGTCGACGTCCATGCCCGCCTCGACGCCGGCCTTCACATATTCCAGGCCGTCGGCAAGCGTGTAGGCGAGCTCGAGGTCCAGCGAAGCACCCGCCTCCTGCATGTGGTAGCCGCTGATCGAGATGCTGTTGAACCTCGGCATCTCCTTGGCCGTATAGGCGAAGATGTCAGAGATGATCCGCATCGAGGGTTGGGGCGGATAGATATAGGTGTTCCGCACCATGAATTCTTTAAGAATGTCGTTCTGGATCGTCCCCGACAACGCTTTGTGCGGGACGCCTTGTTCTTCGGCGGCGACGATGTAGAGGGCGAGGATCGGCAGGACAGCGCCGTTCATCGTCATCGATACGCTCATCTTGTCGAGCGGGATGCCAGAGAACAGCGTGCGCATGTCGAGGATCGAGTCGATCGCCACCCCGGCCATGCCCACGTCGCCGCGCACGCGCGGATGGTCGGAATCGTAGCCGCGGTGGGTGGCCAGGTCGAAGGCGACCGAAAGGCCCATCTGACCCGCCGCGAGGTTGCGGCGGTAGAAGGCGTTGGAATCCTCGGCCGTGGAGAAACCCGCATACTGACGAATCGTCCACGGGTTCGTCGCGTACATCGTCGGGTAGGGCCCGCGCACGAACGGCGCGAGACCCGGCCACGTGTCGACGAAATCGAACAGCGGCGGCGCGGCAGCGGGTTTGGCCGGCGCAGCGTCGAACGGCAGGGTCGCGAAATCGGGGAAGGCGCTCATGCGACGAGGTCCTCGAGACGGATGGGCGCGAGGGGAGGGCAGCGGCTGATCGGATGCGGCGGCGGGGCGTCGAACGAACGTTTCTGCGGGCCTTTGGCTTCGTCAGGCGGCGGATCGGAAGGGCGGAAGTCGGTGACCCCGACGATGCGCCGGCTCTTGTCTGCCAGGGCGGCCTGCAGATTCGCGCGCGCCTCCCCGACCTCGCGGGCGATGGAGCCGGAGGTCAGAGCGGCGATCAGCCCTCCCTGACGCTCGATGGCGGTAAGGCGCTCCCAGGCGGCGCGGGCGAGGGCGTCGGTCTGGGCTTCAAGCGCCCAGCACCCGGCCGCCGGATCGCTCGCTTCGCCCAACTTGGCTTCTTCCTTCAGGATGAGTTGGATATTCCGAGCCTGCCGGCGGGCGAGGAACTCCGGCTCCCGGCCCAGGGGTTCATCGAATGCGCCCAGGACGACAGCGTCGGCGCCGCCCACGGCGGCGGCGAACCCGGCGGCGGTGAGACGCACCAGGTTGGTCCAATGGTCGGTGCGGGCGAGCATGCGCCGCGACGATCTCGCCTCGACGTGCGCCGGAACCCCGGCGCCGCAGGCGCTTGTGATGCGATCCCACACGACACGCGCCGCCCGTAGCTTGGCGACGCCGACAATCGGCTCGGCCTCGACGCTCAGGCCAAGGACGATCCTCCCCCAGGCTTGCGACATGTCGAGCCCGGCGATGGTAAGGGCCTTGGCGTAGGTTAAGGCTGCCGCGGCCGCGAAAGCGATTTCGCATGCCGGCGCGCCGCCCGCTTCGTGGATGACGCGGCCGGTCGCGAGGAACAGGCTCGCCTTAGGATAGGTCTCAGCGAGCTGGGCCGCGAAGCCGGCGGTCGCCGCGATCTGGTCTTCAACAGCCGGGGCCGCCCCGCCAAACTCGGCGAAGGCGGACAGGGGATCGATATGGAAGGCGAGGCGCGCGCCGGGGGAGGCCTTGGCGACCGAATTCAGAGCGTATGCGGCCTCGAGGCCCGCGGAGCCCGAATCGAGCGCCACCAGCGCCACCTCGGTCACGACACCATCCAGCGTCCTCGCGAGGGCCTTTCCGCCGTCGCGCGCGTCGACCAGCAGCGACGTCGCCCCGCCCGCGAGCGCATCCAGGGCGTGAGCGTTCGCGTCTTCGCCGGCCGCCACGACAACGCGGATGTCCCAGCCGGCCGCCTCGCGCGCCATGGGCGCTGCGGGCGGCGCGTCGTCCGCCGCGTACAGGGGCTTCACCATCAGGCCATCGGCCGTGCGGGTTTCCAGTGTCTCGACGCCTGCGCCCTTGAGCGTCTTTTCGACCAGGGCGAGCCACTCGGCGCGCGTGGCGTGGGGAAAGAGGTCGGCGAGCGCGACGGGATCGGAAACGGCGTCCATGGGCCGCCCTTGCACCCCCGCCGCGACGGAACGTCAAGCCGTCGACGTCGTCATCGCGGTCAGGACCGCGCGCACCTTGCCCTCAGGCCCGTCAGAAGACGTCACGGCTCTCTAGGTTCGCTTCGACCTCGGCCCGCGTCCGCCACGCGTCGCGCATCTGCTTGGCGGACAGGAGCGGGATCTGGTCGCCGATGTGAGGCGAACCCGGTTGCGAGGAGTCGCCGTACGACATCAGCACCTTGGCCCTCGTGGGTGTGCTGAAGTCGACCACGGCGACAAAGCTCGCACCGAAATTGGCGGCGCGCACGCCATCCTTTGGCGGACCGTAGTCGACGACGTTGATGTCGCCGTAGTTACCCGAGGCGCCGCTCGCCGGCATGTTCCTGCCGCCCCAGATGAGGCGCATCTCCGAGGACCACGGGGCGTCCAGGGAGCCCTTCGCCGCCAGGAGCTCTTGCGCCGCCGCATCCAGCGCCTTCAGCGCCCCGGCCGGGTCGGCGAGGCCCATCGGCGTCTCCAGAGGACGATGAATGTCGTAGGCGACGCGCCAGCCGGCGTCCGTCACGCCGTTGGGCGTCTTCATCGCATCGACCCACATGGTGAAGAGTAGCGATCCGCGGCTGTCCGCGTCGGTGGTGCGATCCCACGCGTTGAGGACCGTCATGGCCTTCTTCGCCAGGTCGTCGCCCGAGGCCTGAACCTCGGCGTTGAGGTCGGGCAGCAGCCGGTCCGCCAGCAAGGCGTGGGTCGACCAGCGCTTGCGCACCAGTTCGTCGAAACTGATCTTCGCCGGTTCGCTCAGCAGTTGCACGCCGCGCTCCATCCGGACTTCGAGCGCATTGGGGCTGATGTACGCCCGATAGGGCGCCGGATCGATCACGCTGGGGAAGCCGGCGTCCCACGGCGGGTCATTGGAATTCTGCACCACCGAGCCAGTCGGATCGATCACCTTCGGCAGCTCGCCATAGCTGAGGTAGTCCTTCCACAACGTCTTCGAGGTGTCGCCCGGAACGGTCGAGGTCCAGTACTTCAGGTCGCCGAAGTCGTGCCGCGGAAGAAGGCCATTGAACAGGTATTCGATGTGGCCGTCCTTGTCCCCGTAGATGATGTTGAAGGTTGGGACCTGCATCATCTGCAACGCAGCCTGATAGGCCGCGAAATTCGGGGCTGTCTCCATCTTCCAGTACTGTTCGAGCGCACGCGGCCGATCGAGGCCTGCCACGCGCATGGCGATCGGCGACCCGTCCCCTTCGCCCACGATGGGGCCCTGGATGGTCGATCGCACACGCAAGTTCTGGACGTCGAAACTTCCGTCAGGACGGCGCACCTTGAGCGTGACGTCGCGGGTCTCGAAGGGCAGGACCTTGCCGTCGAATAGGTAGCCGCCCTGCGCCGGCGTGATCTTGTAGAAGGTCACGCCGTTGGTGTGGTCCACGGTGTTGGTGATGCCGAGCTGATCGCTGAACACGAAGCGCAACACCGGCAGGCCGATCTGGGTCGCGCCATAGAGGTTCAGCCCGGGCGCAGTGAGCTGGGCCTCGTAATAGGTGGACCAGCCCGTCGCCCACGGCAGGTGCGGGTTCATCAGCATCAGGGTGTGGCCGTTCGCCGACCGGCTCGGGCCGATCGCCCAGCCGTTGGAACCGTTGTCCGGACGCGCGGCGCCCGGCGCGCCGGTCGCATCCGCCGGCAACCGCTTCGTCACGGCCTCCGGCGCGATGTAGACGTACTGGAACAGGCGCTGAGCGTAGGCCACGACGTCCACGGCCGTGATCGGCAGCACCCGCCGCGCCTCTTCGGACAGGGTCTCCGGATGGGCCTTGGCGTAGGCGTTCATGCCTTCGGCGAAGGCCTCGAGGTTCTCTCGGAATGCTGGCGTCTGCGCCGCCAGCCACGATTGTGCGCGACCTGGAACGTCGTTGATCGCCATCCACCGGTCGCTGTCGAGTTCGGCCGGCCCGAAGTACTCCGCCGCCCGACCGCGGCCTTCGGCATAGAGCTTGAGCAGGACGTCGCCGTGGCTCTTAACCTGCGCCCAGCCGAAGCCGTAGAACATGTCCGGGACACTCTTGGCGTAGACGTGCGGGACGCCGTAGCGGTCCCACAGCACCTCGGCCGAGTGCTTGTCTCCGGCAACGGCGGCCCCGGACGCCAGGGATGCGGCAAACGCCAGGCAGGTCAGAGCCTGGCGCAAGGCCGGTGTGCGCAACATCATCCCCTGTCCCCCCATCCGTGTCCGTCACATCCAGCTCGGCGCCGGATTATTCGTGGACGAAGAATTCCTGATTGGCGAGCGACTTACCGTCCGCCGCCTTGCCCGCGCCACGCGGGATAACCGTTTAGCCGTCCCAGCTGAAGGTTCAGAACTCCCCTGCGATGAGTCCATGACGAACCTGTACGTCAGCGAGTACGTGGAGCTTATCATGCGCCATGACCTTGGACCGGCGGAGATCACGTGATGGGTTTTTACGATCGCTACGTCGTCCCCCCGCTGATCGGACTGGCCTGTGGCGCCAAGCCCATTTCAAAACAGCGCGAAAAGGTCGTTCCGCAGGCCGAAGGCGTCGTGCTCGAACTGGGCTTCGGCGGCGGCCTGAACCTGCCGTTCTATGACCGCTCGAAGGTGAGGAAGCTCTTCGCCCTGGAGCCCGCCCCCGGCATGTTGGCCCGAGCGCGCAAGACCGCGAGCAAGTCCGACATGCCGGTAGAAATCCTCGCCGAAACGGCGGAGGCGCTGTCGATCCCGGCGGCGAGCGTGGACACGGTGCTTGTCACCTACAGCCTTTGCACGATCCCCGACGCGATCGCGGCGTTGCAAGGCGCCAGACGCGCCTTGCGGCCCGGCGGGCGTCTCCTTTTCTGCGAGCACGGCCGCGCGCCGGACGAAGCGGTCCGGCGCACGCAAAGCGGACTCGAGCCTGTCTGGAAGGTGATCGGGGGCGGCTGCCATCTTACGCGGAATATCCCATCGCTGATCTCGGGCGGCGGGTTCGAGATCGAAAAGCTCGAAACCATGTACCTGCCAGGGACGCCAAGATGGGCCGGTTTCAACTACTGGGGCGCCGCGACCTCCCGATGAGGCGTCTCTAGCTCAGATGTCCAGCGCGTAGCCGGCCGAACGCACGGTGCGGATCGGGTCGTTCTCGGCGCCGCCGTTCAAGGCCCGACGGAGGCGGCCGATGTGCACGTCGACCGTGCGCGTCTCCACATAGACGTCCGAACCCCACACGGCGTCGAGCAGTTGCTCGCGCGAGAACACGCGCCCGGGGTGTTGCATGAAATAGTCCAGGAGGCGGAATTCGGTCGGGCCCAGGTGGATCTCGGACCCGCTCCGCCTCACCCGATGGGCGACGCGGTCGATGGTGATATCGCCGTGGCTGACGCAGTCCTCCGCAAGGCCCGGCCGGATCCGGCGCAGCACCGCCCTCAGGCGGGCGCAGAGTTCGGTCATTGAGAACGGTTTGACCACATAGTCGTCCGCCCCGGTGTCAAGGCCGCGGATGCGATCGCCTTCTTCCCCGCGGGCGGTGACCAGAATGATCGGGATGTTGCGGGTCTCCGCCCGCTGGCGGAGCCTGCGGCACACCTCGATCCCCGAGACCGTGGGCAGCATCCAGTCGAGGATGATGATGTCCGGCTGCTTCTCGTCGATCAGCAGGAGGGCCTCCTCGCCGTCGGCGGCCACGGCTACGCGGTAGCCTTCCTTGTCGAGGTTGTACTGCAGCAGGGTCGCCAGCGACTCCTCGTCCTCAACGACGAGGACGTAGGGCTTTATCGCGGCGGGGGCTTCGACCGTCATGGGGTGTTCGGGCTCATTATGGGGAGTCGGACTTCGGCCGGTCTTCCGTCAGCTCCACCCCGGTGATCTCGTAGTGAAGGATCTCGGCGATGTTCGTGGCGTGATCGCCGATCCTCTCCAGGTTCTTGGCCACGAAGAGCAGGTGGGCGCAGGCCGTGATCGTGCGCGGGTCCCCCATCATGTAGGTGAGGAGCTCGCGGAAGATGGCGTCGTAGAGTTCGTCGACTTCGTGGTCGTTCATCCAGACTGCGATCGCCTGTTCGACCTCGCGCGAGGCGAGGACGTCCAGGACGTTCTTCAGGCGCGTCACGACCAGATCGCCCATGCGCTCGATGGAGCCGGTGAGCGGTGTGAGCGGCTCCGACTCCACGATGACAAGGACGCGCTTGGCGATGTTCTTCGCAAGGTCGCCGACCCGCTCGAGATTGGTGCTGATCCGCATGGCCGAGACGGCGTGGCGAAGATCGTCCGCCACCGGTTGGCGCAGGGCGATCAGGCGGATCACGCGCCGCTCGATTTCCTTATCGAGGATGTCGAGCTTGGCGTCGCGGCCGATGACCGAGGTGGCGATGGCCAAGTCGCTCTTGGCGATGGCGCGGATGGAGTCGGCGACCTCAGCCTCAGCGAGGCCGCCCATGCGGGCCAGCTCGGCAGTTATCGCGTCAAGCTCTTCGTCGTAGGCCCTGACGGTATGTTGTTCCATTGTACTACGCGCCTCCGTCGAGACCGAATCGGATCGACGATGATCGGTTATGCCTATAGCGGGTTTGTGACAACTTCTTGAGGGTACAGGAAATCTCTTGGGTTCGGGTCTTCGTTGGCTGGCCGGCTCGCCCGAGGTTGGACATCACGCGAGCTCTTGCTCGGGGCCTGTCGAAGAGATGCTTCGGGTTTGCGTCAACCAGTTATCCGAAACGTCCGGTGATGTAATCTGAGGCCCGTTTCGTCACGGGATTGGTGAACATACGCTCGGTCTCTCCGAATTCCACCAGTTCGCCCAGGTACATGAAACCGGTGTACTTGGACACACGCGCCGCCTGCCCCAGGTTGTGAGTAACGATGACGATTGTGTAGTCAGTCTTGAGTTGCAGGACGGTCTCCTCGAGCTTTGCGCTCGAGATCGGGTCAAGAGCCGATGTCGGCTCATCGAGGAGGAGGATCTCGGGCTTCACCGCAATGCATCGGGCGACGCACAGGCGCTGCTGCTGGCCTCCAGAGAGACCCAGGCCCGAGGCGTGGAGCTTGTCTTTCACCTCGTCCCAAAGCGCCGCGCGACGAAGAGATTCTTCAACGCGGTCGTGCATCTGAGAACGCGACAGGGCCTCGTAGAGGCGCACGCCGAAAGCGACGTTGTCGAAGATCGACATCGGAAAGGGGGTCGGCTTCTGGAACACCATGCCGACACGCGCCCGGAGCATCGAGAGATTGTTCGTCCGGAGCACGTCCTCTCCGTCGAGCATCACGCGACCGGTGGCGCGCTGACCGGGATAGAGGGCGTACATCCGGTTCAGGGCGCGCAGCAGGGTGGACTTGCCGCAGCCGGACGGCCCGATCAGGGCGGTCACTGCCTTGGCCTCGAACGGGATCGACACCGACTTCAGGGCGTGTGTCTTGCCGTAGTAGAAGTCGAGGTCCTCGACGGCGAGCTTCACCGTCTTCGGATTCACCGGGGCGACGTATTTTTCGGGCGCGCCGGCGGTGCTGGCGACGGTGGTCATGAGCGGCGCGGCTCCTTGGAGAAGATCCGGGCGAGGATGGTGACGGCGAGCACGGCGCCTGCGGTGAGCAGGGCCGCCGCCCAGGCCAGCTTGTTGAGGTCGGGATAGGGCGTCAGGGCGTCGTTGAAGATCACGACCGGAAGGCTGGCGGTCGGCTTGGTCATGTTCCAGCTGAAGAACTGGTTGTTGAGCGCCGTGAAGAGGAGGGGCGCCGTCTCGCCGCTGATCCGCGCGAAGGCGAGCAGTGCGCCGGTTATCATTCCGCTCGCGCCCGCCCGCCAGAGGATCGTCCTCACCACGTGCCAGAATGGCGAGCCCAGCGCCACGCCCGCTTCCCGAAGCGATATGGGCTGAAGCTTCAGGACATCCTCGGTCGTGCGGGTGATCACGGGAACGGCGATGATGGCGAGAGCGACCCCGCCGGCGAAGCCTGAGAAGCCGTGGAACGGCCGGACCAGCAGTTGGTACACGAACAGGCCGATCAGGATCGACGGCGCGGACAGCAGGACGTCGTTCAGGAACCGGATGACCGAGCCGTAGCGGCTGGTTCCCGCATATTCGGACAGCCAGGTGCCGGCCAGGACGCCCACGGCGACAGCGATCACCATCGCCAGGGCGCACATCATGATCGAACCGACGATGGCGTTGCGCAGTCCGCCGACGCTGCCGGCGGCCGGCGTGTCGAGGGTGAAAATGTTCAGATTCAGTCCGGAAGCGCCTTGCCGCACCAGTGACCACAGGATCAGGGCCAGGGCGATCAGGGCGACCGCCGTCACCAGGACACAGAAGCCGACGAAGACCGCGTTCCCGATCTGGCGACGCGCGATGACGACAGGGGAGGCTCGAGTCGCCATCTCTCAGGCCTCCGGATTGCGCAGCAGCAGACGGGCGAGCGCCAGCACGAAAAAGGTCAGCACGAACAGGACGAGGCCCAGCGCGATAAGCGCGGACGCCTGAAGGCCACTGGCCTCGTTGAACTCGTTGGCGATGGTGGAGGCGATGGTCGCACCCGAGTCGAAAAGGCCCTTGGGAAAGTCGTGGCTGTTCCCAATGATGAAGGTCACCGCCATCGTCTCGCCCAGGGCGCGGCCAAGTCCGAGCATGACGGCGCCAATCGCACCGCGGCGGACATAGGGGAGGGTCACCTTCAGCACCACCTCGGCGGTCGTCGCGCCAAGCCCATAGGCGCTCTCTCGGACCTGGGCGGGCACCGTGTTCAACAGTTCGCGGAGCGTCGCGGCCATGAACGGCAAGATCATGATCGCCAGAATGATCGAGGCGGAGAGGATGCCTGATCCGTTGGGGATGCCGGAGAACAGCGTCTCCCACATGCTGCCAGGCGGTGCGGCCGACATCAGCGGGGTCTCGACCTTGGCGGCGAAGAAGGGCGCGAACACGAACAGGCCCCACATGCCGTAGACGATCGAGGGGATGCCGGCGAGGAGCTCCACCGCCGTGCCGATCGGGCGCTTGAGGAAGCTGGGGCAGAGCTCGGTCAGGAAGAAAGCCACGCCTCCGGCGACCGGGAGCGACAGCAGCAGGGCGATGGCGGAGGTGATGATGGTGTCAACGATCGGTCCGGCCGCGCCATAGATGTCGCGCACGGGGTCCCAGGTCTTGCCCGTTAGAAAGCCGAAACCGAACTTCGAGAGGACCGGCCAGCCGCCGATCGCGAGCGATACGAGCACCCCGCCAAGGCTGGCGAGAAGGGCGGTGGCGGCGGCGAAGCAGAGCGCCTGGAACGCGTAGTCGAAGGCGGATCCACGAGGCGATACGCGACGTCCGGGCTGGGTGTCCGCCACCGTGAAAGCCTTTCCGGCCACGGTGCGAGCGGTGTCGCTCATCAACCTTCCTTTCGGAGCACGGACCACGATCCATCCACGCCAAACCCGCCCGGCGTGAGCCGGGCGGGCGTTCAGTCGTCTAGCATGCGACCGAGGACGGTCGCGATCACGGAAAGACCGGCTTGCCGTCCGGCGCGGCGATCTTGGACCACACGATCTTGCGGGCAAGGGCCTTCACCGAAGCGGGAAGCGGCACGTAGTCCATCTGCGACGCTTCGGCGTCGCCGTTCTTATAGGCCCAGTCGAAGAAGGTCAGCACCTCCTTGCCGGCCGCCGGGTTGTTCTGGCGGGTGTGCATCAGGATAAAAGTGGCGCCGGTGATCGGCCACGCGGCCGGAGCGGGCTGGTCGAGCAGCAGCAGGTAGAAGCCCGGAGCCTTGGTCCAGTCGGCTCCCCCTGCCGCAACGGCGAACGCCTGAGCCGTCGGCTCAATCCAGCGGCCGGCCCGGTTCTGCATCGCCATGTAGGTCAAGTTGCTCTGCTTGGCGTAGAAATATTCGACGTAGCCGATCGATCCCACGGTCTGGTGGACGAAGGCTGCGACTCCGTCGTTGCCCTTGCCGCCCTGGCCCACAGGCCAATTGACGGCGTCGCTGGCGCCGGGGCCCGACTGCCACTTTGGATCGACCATCGACAGATAGCTGGTGAACAGGAAGGTGGTCCCAGAACCGTCAGAGCGATGGACGACGGTGATTGGCAGGTTCGGCAGCCTCACGCCGGGGTTCCACGATTGAATGACAGGGTCATTCCACCGCTTGATCAGGCCGAGGTAGATGTCGGCCAGCACGCGCCCGGTGATCCGGATCTGGCCCGGCTTGTATCCGGGCAGATTGACCACGGGGACGACCCCGCCAATGACCGTCGGGAACTGAACCAGTCCATTCTTCTCGAGGTCGTCAGGCTTGAGGGGCTTGTCAGAGGCCCCGAAGTCGACGGTGTTCGCCTCGATCTGCTTGATGCCGCCGCCCGAGCCGATCGCCTGATAGTTCAGCTGGTTGCCGGTCTTGGCCTTATAGGTCTCCGCCCACTTGTTGTAGATCGGCGCCGGGAAGGTCGCGCCTGCCCCCGAGATGGCCGCTGCCGACGCGGCGCTCGTCAGCGCCAGAGCGGCCGCCAAGCCGGCGGCAATCGTCTTGATCATGGTCTCTCTTTCGTCCGAGCGCCGCGCCCTCTCCGCCCGGGGCGGCTGCGATGGTGCTTAGTGGAACAACATATAGCTTTTATGACGTTCCGTCCTCTGACGATCGGGCGTGCTTTAACAGGAACGTCATACAACTCTGCTACACGCGCTCCAATGCCGCCAGTCATGGGCGGTTACGAGGGGAATTCCACGCAATGCTGTCACGCTCGTCGCTGCTCGCAGGAGCTGCGTTCGTCATGTTCTTTGTGGCAGGCGCCCACGCAGAGGCCGCCGACAATGGGACCAAGGACGCACCCGCCAAGAAGCACCACCGCGCCGCGCACCGCGTGGAGCCGATCCGGCAGGACAACACGGCGGCCATGGAAAGCGAAATGGCCGCCATGCGCGAACAGCTCGATCAGCTGAAGGCCGCGCAGCAGCAGCAGACCACCCAGAACCAGGCGCAGATGGACCAGATGCGGTCCCAGCTCGCTCAGGCCCAGGCCACCGCCCAGGCTGCGCAGGAGCAGCTCAACACCCAGATTCAGACCATCCCGGGCGTCGTCGACAAGGCCGTCGCCGCCGCCGCGCCCAAGACCGACAAAATCTATTACAAAGGCGTGACGGTCACCCTGGGCGGGTTTGCGGCGATTGAAAGCGTGTACCGCTCCCACAACCAAGGGTCGGACATCGGCTCGAGCTTCGCCGCCATTCCGCTGCCCTACACCAATAGCGGCGCGGGTCGCACGGCCGAATATCGCGAGTCCGCTCGCCAGAGCCGGTTCACGCTACTGGCGGAAGGTGACGTGAATCCGTACGTCCACGTGACTGGCTATGGCGAGGTCGACTTCCTCGGCGCCGCACTGACGGCGAACTCGAATGAAAGCAACTCGTTCACGCCGCGGATGCGCGTCCTCTACACCCAGATCGACTGGAAGCAGGACTGGGGCAAGCTGGAGTTCCTCGGCGGTCAGAACTGGTCACTGGCCACGCTCTACACCAAGGGCCTGAGCCCGCGCAGCGAGAACGTTCCGCTGACCATCGACGCCCAGTACGTGGTGGGCTTCAACTGGGCCCGCCAGCCGCAGATGCGCCTGGCCGCCGATTTCGACGATCACTACTGGCTCGCCGTGTCGGTGGAAAACCCGCAGACCACCTTCTACACCAGCGGCAAGTACAACCCCGGCGTCAGCGTCGTCGACACCATCCCCGGCGGGGCCGAGTTCCCGGCGTCGGGCACGACGTACGCCCTCTCGCTCAACAAGCTCCCCGACGTCATCGTCAAGGCGGCGACCGACCAGGATCTGCAAGGCCACTCGATGCACGCCGAAGTCTACGGTCTCTATCGTAACTTCTACGCCCGCGTCGACACGAGCGGAAACTACAGCAACCAAAGCGTTCCGGGCGGCGGCGTTGGCGGCGGCGCGATCTTTGGCCTGGTTCCCACCTACCTGGATATTCAGGCCTCCGGCCTCGTGGGCCGCGGCATCGGCCGTTACGGCAGCGGCCAGTTGACAGACGTCAGCTTCGGCCTCGACGGCTCGCTCAAGCCGGTCCAGGAGTGGGAACTGATGTTCGGCGGCGTCGCCCACCCAGTGAAGTCGCTGGACGTCTACGTCTACGCCGGCGAAGAGCGGCAAGACCAGCAACAGTACGGCACGAGCGCCTCGCTTCAGAACGGCATCGGCAATATCTTCCTCAACAACGCCGGCTGCGAAGTCGACGGCGGGGCCTGCGGCAACAGCACCCATTATATCGACCAGATCACCACCGGCTTCTGGCAGCGGCCTTATGTTGGCAAATTCGGCCGGGTGCAGTGGGGCATCCAGTACTCCTACACCGAGCGCCACCTGTTCCCGGGTTACGGCACGGTCAACCCGGCGCTCGTGACCTTCAACCCAGCGCCGATCGCGCGCGAGAACATGATCTTCACCTCGATCCGCTACTACCCGTTCTGATCGGGGGCGCTGCGACAGCGGCGCATCCTTGCAAGGCCAACGACCCGGGAGCCTTCCGCTCCCGGGTCGTTTCTTTTTTGGGCGCCGCCCAAGCCTCTGCGCCGCCTAGGGACTAGGCGTTCCAGGTGTTGCGATCCGGGGAGAGCTTGGCTTCGCTTGCGCTCGTCTGCAGTTGGAGCAAGTCTGTACGTCGGACAAGCGCATCGGGGAGCAGCGCGATGGACGACAGAATTTCCGAACCTTCAGCGCTGCTGGCGCATCCGATCCGGCGTCGGATATTCCTCGGAGGAGCCGCCTTCGCCGTCGCGGCGCCCATCGTGACTGAAGCGCAGCTCGCGTGGGCCGCAGCCGCGGATGCGCCGACCAAGGGCTTGGCCCTCCACGGCCAGGGACGCGAGGCGCCGCCTCCCGGCGCAGTGCTCATCAACGCCAACGAAAATCCTCTCGGGCCGAGCAAGGCGGCCTGCGAGGCGATCGCCCGAATCGCCCCCCTCGGCGGGCGATACGACTTGCTTGGAGAGACCCACGCGCTCGCCGCGACCTTCGCGGAGCAGCACGGGCTTAAGCCTGAGAATGTCGCGGTCTATGCGGGCTCTTCCGAACCGCTTCACTACACGGTGCTCGCCTTCACCTCGCCGCAGCGCGGACTGGTGACTGCGGACCCGTCCTACGAGGCCCCGATGGCCGCTGCGACCACGACCAACGCGCGGGTTTCGAAGGTCGCGCTCACGTCAGACTACGCCCATGATGTGAAAGCCATGGTCGCCGCCGATCCTGCGGCCGGCGTCATCTACATCTGCAATCCCAACAACCCCACAGGCACCCTCACGCCCCGCGAGGCGATTGTCTGGGCGCTGGAGAACAAGCCCCAGGGCTCGGTCCTCCTGGTGGACGAGGCCTACATCCATCTCACCGAGGCGACCGATGTCCTGGACCTCGTCGCGGCGGGAAAGGACCTGATCGTCCTTCGAACCTTCTCGAAGGTCTACGGCATGGCCGGCATTCGCTGCGGTTTCGCCGTGGCGCGCCCCGACCTGCTGGCGAAGCTCGAGCCGTTCGGCCAGAATTCCATGCCCGTAACCGCTTCGGCGGCTGCGCGCGTCTCCCTCCTGGATGCCGATCTCGTGCCCGTCCGGCGGAAGATCATCGGCGACACACGGCGCGAGACAATCGCCTGGCTCAAGGGCGCCGGTTACAAGGTCATCGGCGATCCGCAGACCAACTGCTTCATGATCGACACCGGCCGCAACGGCCGCGGCGTGATCGCTTCGCTGAAGGCGAAGAACATCTACATCGGCCGCACCTGGCCGGTGTGGCCCAACGCCGTCCGCGTCTCGGTGGGTACGCCCGAGGAGATGGGCAAGTTCAAAACCGCCTTCAAAGAGGTCATGGACGCTCCGGCTCTGGCGTTCGAGCCGCGCGCCGAGCCGCCAACGCGGTTCCCGCAGCTTTCCTGACTGGAACTGCAGATCCTGTACGCTTGCCAGGCGCCGCCTCGTTGATAGTGTGCGCCCGCACACTTTTGGAGAGGTCCGATGGCTTTGCCACCCGTCCTGCGTGATCGACTGCGCCTGCCCGTCATTGGCTCGCCGCTCTTCATCGTCTCGGGGCCGGATCTGGTGATCGCGCAGTGCAAGGCCGGCATCGTGGGCTCTTTCCCCTCGCTCAACGCGCGGCCGGTCTCCCAGCTCGACGAGTGGTTGGCGCAGATCACCGAGGAGCTTGCCGCGTGGGATCGCGCCAATCCCGATCGTCCCTCGGCTCCGTTCGCGGTCAACCAGATCGTCCACAAGACCAACAACCGGCTCGAGCAGGACGTCGAGCTGTGCGCAAAGTACAAGGCGCCGGTCGTGATCACCTCCCTCGGCGCGCGGCAGGACGTCAATGACGCGGTGCACGCCTGGGGCGGCGTCGTGCTGCATGACGTGATCAACAGCGGCTTCGCCCGCAAGGCGATCGAGAAGGGGGCCGATGGCCTGATCCCGGTCGCCGCAGGAGCCGGCGGTCATGCGGGCCGGCTGTCGCCTTTCGCCATCATCCAGGAACTTCGGGAGTGGTTTGACGGGCCGATCGCCCTGTCGGGCTCCATCGCCAGTGGGGACTCCATCCTCGCCGCCCAGGCCATGGGGGCGGATCTCGCCTACATCGGCTCGGCGTTCATCGCGACGCGGGAGGCCAACGCCGCCGAGGGCTACAAGCAGATGATCGTCGAGCACGGGGGCGAGGACATCGTCTACACCAATCTCTTCACGGGCGTGCACGGCAACTATCTTCGGCCGAGCATCGTTCGCGCTGGCCTCGACCCCGAGGACCTTCCCGAGGCTGATCCGTCGAAGATGAACTTTGCTTCGGGTGGGAATCAGGAGGCGAAGGCCTGGCGAGACATCTGGGGCTGCGGCCAGGGGATCGGCGCGGTGAAGGAAGTGCAATCCGCGGTCGATCTGATCGAGCGGCTGTCTCGGGAATACGAGGACGCAAAATCGGCCCTCGCCGCGAAGACCGCCTTCACCGCAGGAAGGCCGCTCGCCTTCGCGGCTGAATAAAGTCCACCCCCCAGACGATTCTTCTCCGTCAAACGCGGGCTGGCGACGTCCCCGCGTTCGCCCCGGTCTTGATCGGAATCGCCTGCGCGCCTAGATAGTTTCGTTTCCTAATCAATTATTCGGGCGAACATGCCTCTCTCAGAACCCTCGCTGCGAGACGAGATCGCCGCCCTGGCCGAGGCGCTTCGCCCGGCCCTGCTGCGCGCGTCAAGACGCCTGCGCCGGGAGGCGCAGAAGGCGGGCGTTTCCGCTCTGGATGCGCAGCTGCTGGCGGTGATCCAGAAGAATCCAGGCATCGGCGCAGCCGCCCTGGCCGATCGCGAACAGATGACCCGCCCCTCGATGAGCGGCCATGTCAAACGGCTGCTCGCGGCGGGCTGGATCTCGCGTGATCCGGCGATGGAGGACGGCCGGCGTGTCGGCATACGCCTCACGAGAGCCGGGGAAACCGCCCTCGATGCGATCCGCGCGCGTCGTAACGACTGGCTGGCCGAGCGCCTTGCCGCGATCGGGCCGGAGGCGCGGGCGGCTCTGGCCGCAGCCGCCGGGCCTCTGACGCGCCTGGCCGAGGCCTGAGGCGTCGATGGATGACAGTCCTGCCATAGCGAGCGCGGTCGACCTCGAAGACGAAACCGCGATCCCCCCGCCAGGTGAAATCCTCGTCGGCGCGGCTACCGTCGAGGCGCCCCGCCGCGAAGCGACCGCAGAAGTCGCTGCAACGCCTGCAGAGGCCGAGACCGACGAATCGTTCTCGTCGCTCGTCCCCGCGATCATCGGCGCGTCTCTGATGATGCAGACGCTCAGCGCCACTGTCATCGCCAACGCGCTGCCGACGATGGCGAAATCCCTCCACGAAAGCCCGATCCACCTCAATACGGCGATCACCGCCTATCTGCTCGCGTCGGCGATCGTCCTGCCGATCAGCGGCTGGATGGCGGACCGGTTCGGGGCGCGGAAGATCTTCCTGTTCGCGATCGTCAGCTACGCGCTCTCGAACGCCGCCTGTGGCGTGGCCCAGAACCTCCCCGAAATGCTTCTCGCCCGGATGGCGGAGGGCGCCTCGGGCGCAATGCTTGGGCCGGTGGGTCGGCTCGTGCTGCTGCGATCGACCGCCAAGCACAACCTGGTGCGCGCCATGTCGGTGCTCACGATGCCCGCTCTGGTTGGCCCAGTGATCGGTCCGCCGATCGGCGGGTTCATCATCACCTACTTCTCGTGGCGCTGGATTTTCTTCCTCAATCTGCCGATCGCGGCGATGGGGGTCCTGCTGGTCCTGAGGTTCATTCCAAACGTCGCGGGCGGCGAGCGTCGCCCTCTCGACTGGATCGGCCTCGTCCTCACCGGCGTGGGGATGGCCGGGGTGGTCTATGGTTTCGAAAACCTCGGCCGGAACGCCTACCCGGCATGGGCTATAGCGGCGATGATGGGGGGCGGCGCTGTTTGCCTGCTCGCGTTCTGGCTGCATTCGAGGCGGACGCCCCATCCGATCCTGGACCTGGGCCTGCTCAAGATCCGCACCTTTTCGGCAGGTGTCGTCGGGGGATCGTTCATGCGGATGGGAATGGGGGCGACGCCATTCCTCCTCGCCATGCTGCTGCAGGTCGCCTTCGGCCTTACCGCCCTTCAGGCTGGCCTGATGACTTTCGCCAGTGCAGCGGCGGCCCTGGTCATGAAGACGGCGGCGCCGCCCATCCTGGCGCGCTTCGGTTTCCGAAGGACGCTGAGCTTCAACTCCGTGGTCGTGGCCCTGCTGTTCATGGCCTACGCCATGTTCCGCGTGCACACCCCGCATTGGGTGATCTACGCCGTGCTGCTCACGGGGGGCTTCTTCCGATCGCTGCAGTTCACCAGCCTCAACGGGATCGCTTACGCCGATGTCGACCACGAGCGGATGAGCCGGGCGTCGACCATGTCGACTATGGGGCAGCAGCTGTCGCAGAGCATCGGCATCGGCCTGGCGGCGGTTCTGCTTCGCCTGTTCATGTCCAGAGCCCACGTGACGCACCTCACCGGGGACGTGGTGGCGCCCGTCTTCATCGTCATTGGCCTGCTGGCGCTTGTCTCGACCCTGTTCTTCGTAACCCTTCCTCGGGACGCCGGCGCTGCTTTGAATGGGCAGCCGCGGCGACGGATGGGGTAGGCGAGAGCCTTACGGGGTCCCTGATCGGTGATAAGCTGAGATCAAGAACAAGGGAGAGGTCAGGATGAACGCGCCGCTTCGCTACACTCGAGAGCAGCTTCTTAGCAGTCACCCTTATGTCCGTCCTCACGAGGCCGCAGGATATCGGCTGCATGGAGGGTTCGTCGCGGACGGTTCATATGTCTCCCCCCGGACTCTGGTGCGTTGGCCGGCGGTGCGCTCGTGGGGCGATGCTTTGCAGCGCCGCGGAT
>DATHPX010000249.1:0-10467 GCA_035483335.1 Caulobacteraceae bacterium
GACGTTTCTGACGAACACCAGCTGCTGATCGGCCTGGCTATCCAGGACCAATTGCCCGTTGGGGCCGAAGCTCATCGAGTCCGGATCCTGCAGGTTGAGCGTCGTCGTCCCACCCGGGGGATTGATCACATTGGCCGTGGCGTCGCCCGACAGGACGCCGGCAACATCCACCACTCCGCCCGAAAGCGTCGCCGAGACGATCGCCGGCTTGGTGTTGGGATTGAACGCCGGGTTGGAGGCGCTCACGAAGGTTCCCGTGGAGTTGAAGGCGACGTCGTCATAGCCGCCGCCGTGGGGCGTCGCGGAAAAGGAATAGGGGCTGCTCGTGGCTAGCGTCTTGGGGTTGATCAACACCAGGTTGGGGTTGGCGTCCTCGTTCTGAATCGCCCAGAGTTGTCCCGTATACGGATCATAACGCAGGCCGTCGTTGTGCCCGGTCACATTCAACGTCGCCAGGAGCGCGCCTGAGCTGCTGAACTCGGCGATCGTGCTCACCGCGCCACCCGAGCCGTCGGGGGCGCCGTTATTGCCGTAGCCGATGAAGACGTCCGATCCAACGATGGCGATGGAGTCCGGCGCAGAGCTGTTTCCCGGCGCACCGGCAAAGACGCTTACGGTGTAGCCGGGCGCCGCGGTGGGCGCCGCCATCGCCGCCGTGGACGCAAGAAAAGCGCTCACAATGCCACCGGCTGTGAGCAAAAGTCGCGCTCTCATGGAAAATCCTCGCGTGGCTGTGCCTTGCAGGGCCCGTGAAGATTAGATGCGAACAGTCACGGTCGCGTGTGAATGTTTAATGAATATTCTATTAAGGTAGAGGTTGTTGAAATGATGTTGACTATATGCTTGGTTTGATTCCACAATAGTCTGCGCTTCGCGTCAGGCAGCGCGGGACACATCACTCTCGAAAGGCCTTCGAACGCCCGTCGCAGCGGCTGGTTCCAGGAGGCGGACATTGACTCAGCGATCCGTGATCCAAAGTCTCGATGAAGGTCGGGGAAAAACTTGCCTATTTCGCGCACCGACCTTCTTCGTTGCTTCGTGCGCTGACCGGTTCGGGAAGAGGTCGCGCCTGTTCATGCTGGCGCTCACCATTCTCTCGCTCGCGCCTGGGGTCGTGTCCTCGCAGCCTTGCCAGGACGGCGCCCATCGCGAAACGGTCGCGTGCGACAGATCCTCGCCCGACGGTGGGGGTGCGCTCCAGGCGATGAGCTGGGCCCTGATGCTGGCCGGCTGCGCCATGGTGGGCGCTGTCGTTCGTCGAACCCAAGCCCGCGAGGCGGCCTTCGGCGGCGGTGCGGTCGGCCGGCGCGCGGTGCTATCCTGCCGCGGCGGGGGCGCGCACGGCGGACTGGGCCGCCTCGCGGATGGCGGCGATGTTGGCGCGATAGGCGTCCCTGCCGCCCTTGAAAACGGCCGAGCCGGCGACAAAGGCGTCCGCGCCCGCCGCCGCGAGCAGGCCGGCATTGGCGGGACCGACGCCTCCATCCACCTCGATGCGGATCGGCCGGCCGTCGGCCATCTGGCGGATTTCCTTCACCCGCTCGATGGCCTCGGGGATGAAGGCCTGCCCCCCAAAGCCTGGATTGACGCTCATCACCAGCACCAGATCCACCAGGCCGATCACGCTCTGGATGTGGGCGACGGGCGTGCCGGGGTTGAGGGTCACGCCGACTTTTCGGCCTAGCTTGCCGATCGCCTGCAGGGTGCGGTGGATGTGCGGGCCGGCCTCCACGTGGGCGATGATGTGGTCGGCGCCGGCCTCGGCGAAGGCCTCGAGGTACGGATCCACCGGCGAAATCATCAGGTGGACGTCCATCGGACGGTCGGTCCAGTGACGGATACCTTTCAACACGTCGGGCCCGATGGTGATGTTGGGCACGAAGTGGCCGTCCATCACGTCGACATGGATCCAGTCCGCCCCGGCCTCCACGACGTCGCGGATCTCCTCGCCCAGGCGCGAGAAGTCGGCGGAAAGGATCGAGGGGGCGACGACGATCGGGTTTGGGCTCATGGCCTCACGCGCGCGCGCCGCTCAGGCCCACCGGCTCGGCGCGCGTGAGCTCCACGTCCTGATAATAGCGACGGACGCGCTCGACCTTATCCGCCGATCCCATGACCAGGGGCGCGCGCTCGTGTGGGCGGTGGGGGACGATGTCGAGGATCGGCCGCTCGCCGTCCGTGGCGGCGCCGCCGGCCTGTTCGGCCAGGAAGGCGATCGGGCTGGCCTCGTAGAGAAGGCGAAGCCGCCCCTGCTCGTAACCTTTGCGGCCGTCCGCCGGATAGAGGAAGATCCCGCCGCGGTTGAAGATGCGGTAGCCGTCAGCCACCAGCGAGCCCGCCCAGCGCATGTTGTAGGTCTTGCCGTGCGGCCCATCGGCGCCGCGCAGGCAGTCGTCGATGTAGTTGCGCACCGCCTCGCGCCAGTGCCGGTGGTTGGAGGCGTTGATCGCATATTCCGGCGTACCCTGCGGGATCCGCATCCCCTGTTCGAACCGCACGAACTCTCCAGCCGAACGATCCAGGGTGAACACGTCGACGCCCTGGCCCAGGCTAACCACCAGCGTCGTCTGGGGGCCGTACATGAAGAAGCCGGCGGCGATCTGTGCGCGTCCACTCTGGAAGAAACTCGTGGCCGCATCCGGCCCGCGCGCCGGCAGGACCGAAAAGATCGTGCCGATCACGCCGTTGACGTCGATGTTGGACGAGCCGTCCAGGGGATCGATGGCCACGGCCACAGTCCCCGCCGGATCGAGGACCGTCGGCGCCTCGGTCTCTTCCGAAAGGTAGGGCCCGACGCCGGCGCCCTGCAGCGCGCTGCGGCAGAGGTCCTCGGCGATCAGGTCGAGCTTGCGCTGCGCGTCGCCATCGACATTCGCCGCGCCGGTTGCTGCGCCCAGGCGTCCCTCGATCGACGGCCGCGCGATCACCGCCGAGAGCTCGGCCGCCGCCTGCGCAAGAGCCAGAACCACCCGCGCCGCCGCCCTGCCCTGGACGCCCTCGGCCGCTTCCAGAACCCTCGCCAGGCTCGCGCCTTGCCTCATCTCGACCATCTCCGTCCGTAATCTGCCAAACGCGCGGCGGACGATACTGGCTTTCCTGTCCGCGGCGCCATCCCTCCCCTTCGCGCGCGCCGTGTCGTACAGCCGGTGCGCGAACGGCGGAGGACCGATGAGCGAGAAGAGACTGCTGCGAGTGCTGGCCGGGGAGAGGCTCGATCCGCCGCCCATGTGGATCATGCGCCAGGCGGGGCGCTACCTGCCCGAGTACCGTGAGTTGAGGACGCGGGCGAACAACTTCATGGAGTTCTGCTACACGCCCGAGCTGGCCTGCGAAGCCGTGCTGCAGCCTCTGCGCCGGTTCGATCTCGATGCGGCGATCCTCTTCTGCGACATCCTGGTGATCCCGGACGCCCTGGGCCGCAAGGTGTGGTTCGTCGAGGGGGAGGGGCCGCGCCTGGAGCCGCTGCTGGAGGCGGACGCCTGGTCCCTGGAGCCGCCCGAGAGCCTGCCCCAGCGGTTGGGTCCCGTCTATGAGACTGTGGCGCGTCTTCGAGAGACCCTCGATCCGTCCCTCACCCTGATCGGCTTCGCCGGCGGTCCCTGGACGGTGGCGACCTACATGATCCAGGGCGAAGGCGGCGACAAGGATCGCTGCCGACGTTTCGCCTATCAGCGCCCCGCCGACCTCGACGCCCTGCTGGATGTCCTGGTGGAGGCCACCGCTCGCCACCTGGCTGCGCAGGTCGCGGCAGGGGCAGAGTGCTTGCAGATCTTCGAGAGCTGGTCGGAGGGTATGCCCGAACCGCTGTTCGAGCGGGCGATCCTGAACCCGACCAAGCGGCTCGTCGCCCGCCTGCGCGAGCTCGGAGTCCAGGTTCCGGTGATCGGCTTTCCCCGCGGCTCGGGAGCCCTGCTCGGTCGCTACGCCCACGAAACCGGGGTGACCGCCCTGGGCGTGGACACCCAGACGCCCGCCGCCTTCGCGCGCCGCGAGGCGCCTGCGGGGATGCCCTTGCAGGGCAACCTGGATCCGCAACTCCTGGTCGCGGGCGGCGCGGCGCTGGAGTCGGGCGCGCGCGCCGTGGTCGAGGCGTTCCGCGGTTCCCCGCACATCTTCAATCTCGGGCACGGGATCACCCCACAGACCCCGCCCGAACACCTCTCTGCGCTTGTGGCCGCGGTGAAGGGGGGCTGAGCCCCCCTTCTGCCCGCGCTCTGCTTTTGAACCGCCGGTAGCTTCGCCGGCTCTACGTCCTCGCTGTGTCTTGCATTGAAGGATGTCGGCCGGTCGGCGATTCGCCGAATCGGAAGAGAGGAAGGTGCAGGCGGGGCGCCGGCGAACCGGCGGTCAACGCGGCTCTCCTTCGCCATCAGGGCTGCGCCAAAGAACCGACGCTGATCCTTCTGCGACCGTTTGCGCGACGCGGCGATCTCGTCTCAAATGGGCGACAAATCTGGATGAGCCGCCGGGCGTCCGGCGTCCCATTCGTATGAAGTCGGAAACGCCCTGTGGACGCCTTTCAGCGAGAGCTGAGCGGGAGGTTAGGTCATGATCGATGACGCGACCCTTATGGCCTACGCCGACGGCGAACTCGACGCGGGTCGTTCGCGAGAGGTTGAACAGGCGCTCGCGGCGTCTCCCGAGCTTGCCGGGCGCCTCGCAGTCCACCGGGCGGTGCGCAAGCGCGTCGTCGGCGCCTCGCCCAGCGTCATGGCCGTGCCGGTTCGCGGCCGCCTGATGACCGTCGTGAACGGCGCGAAGGCTGAGAGGCCGTCCGAGGTGGTCGACCTTGCCGCCGTGCGCCGCCAGCGCCGCCAGGCCGCGGCGCGTCCCGCTCCGGGTTCTGCGGGACTGATGGCGGCCGCCTGCCTCGCCGCGGGCCTGGTCATCGGCTTTGGCGGGTCAGGCCTGCGCCACTCACCCGCCCTCGCTACGCAGGGCGGCGACCTGGTGGCCCAGGATGGCCTGGCGCGCGCCCTGGACAACCAGTTGGTCGCCGAGCAGTCCCCGAGCCAGGCTATCCGGATCGGCTACACGATCCGTTCCAACGATGGCCGCTACTGCCGGACTTTTGTCGACCGGCCGGCCCGGCTCGCAGGGCTGGCGTGCCGAAAGGGTGCGCGATGGACGGTGCCGCTTGCTGCGGCTGCGAGCGGGGCCGGGCGGGCCCACGCCTACAGGGTCGCGGCCAACGAGATCCCCCCTCCGGTGGTTGCTGCGGCCCAGGCGATGACCTCCGCGCCCGCCCTTGACGGGCCTACCGAGGCCGCAGCGCGCGAGCTGGGTTGGCGATGAGCCTTTCGCGGCGGGCAAGGTTCAGCGATGTCTTCGAATTCAGCTCGTAATTCCGCATGATGCCGGTGTTGGGGCCGCGAAGCTGAGGACATTCGAGGATGGATCCGCCGCCCGCGCCCCCCGTGACCCCTGAGCAGTACCGGGCGCTCGCCGAATTCCGCTACCAGCTCCGACGTTTCCTCGCCTTCAGCAGCCGCGAGGCCGAGGCGGCTGGGCTCGCCCCGCAGCAGTATCAGGCCATGCTGGCGATTAAGGGTCGCGCCGAAGAACGGCCGATATCCGTGGGCGAGCTCGCCGAACAACTGCTCGTGCGTCAGCATTCCGCCGCCGAGCTGGTCAACAGGATGGAGGCGGCGGGGCTGGTTCGCCGCGCGCCTTCGCCGGGCGACGGCCGCCGCGTCACGGTGCTGCTGACGCCCAAGGGCGAGGACGCCCTGAAGAGCCTGGCGGCCACGCACCTGCGCGAGCTGACCCAAAACCAGGGCCTGGTCGCCCGATTGCTGACCCTTCTCGATCAGCCCCAAGCCTGAGTTGGGGTCTTAGTATCTGACCACGAACCTCACGAACTCCACGAACAATAGTAAATATTTCGTGCGCCTTCGGCGCTTTATGAGTGTCTGTTTGCGAGCAAATGATCCTGTATACGTTCGTGTGGTTCGTGAGGTTCGTGGTCTAATATTGTTCCTCCAGGCGCCGAGACTAGTGCTCCTGGGCCGTGGGCCGGTAGAGGATCTCGTTGATGTCGACGTCCGAGGGTTCGGACAGGGCGAAGGCGACGGCGCGGGCGAAGGAGTCGGAGCCGATGGCGTTGCGCGCGTACATCTGGTGGGTGCTCTGACGCGTCGACTCGTCGGTGATGCCGTCGATCAGCTCGCTCTGCACGGCGCCCGGAGAGATGATCGTGGTGCGGACATTCCACGCCTTCACCTCCTGTCGCAGACCCTCGGAGATCATTCGCACCGCCGCCTTGGTGGCCGAATAGACCGCGCTCCCGGGGCGCACCCTGTGGCCCGCGACCGAGGCGACATTGACGAAGTGGCCGCTCTTCTGGCGCTGGAAGTGGGGCAGGGCGGCTGCGATCCCGTAGAGGACGCCCTTGATGTTGACGTCGATCGCCTGGTCCCACTCCTCGACCAGCAGCCGGTCGATGGGTGAGTTGGGCATGATCCCGGCGTTGTTGATCATCACGTCGATCCGGCCGAACCGCTCGACCGCCGCGTCGACCAGCGCCTTGACCTGATCGGCGGAGGTCACGTCCATCTGCATCGCCAGGGCCCCCCGTCCGGCGCTCGCGAGCTCCTCAGCCAAAGCCTCGATGCGCTCGCGACGCCGCGCGCCCATCGCGATGATCGCGCCCCGGCTCGAGAGCAGCCGCGCGGCCGCCTCGCCCAGCCCGCTGCTGGCGCCGGTGATGACGATCACCTGGCCTTGGAGAATATCTGTCATGGTCCTCGATCCGGTTGGTCCCGCGGCGACGCTCTAAACCGCTTTCATCGCTCGTGGGGAGCCACCCCGTCTCACGCCATGGGGAACGGCCTTCGCGGACGCGGTTCTGACCAAGCAGGCGCGGAGACTCAGGGTTCCTCCGCCAGCCGATAGCCGGCGCCGCGGACGGTGTGCAGCAGCGGCTTGTCGAAACCGGTCTCCAGCGATTTGCGCAGGCGGCTGATGTGGGTGTCGATGATGCTCGTGTGCGGGTCGAACCGGTAGTCCCACACCCGCTCCAGCAGCATGACCCGCGTGACCACCCGGTTCTGGTTGCGCAACAGGAACTCCAGCAGCTTGAACTCCCGCGGAAGCAGGTCGATGGGTCGGCCTGCGCGCGTGACCTTGCGGGACAGGAGATCCATGACGAGGTCGCCGCAGCGCAGCTCGGTCTCCACGGCCTTCTCCGCGCGCCGACGGATCAGGTTCTCGAGACGAGCGTGCAGTTCGGAAAAGCCGAAGGGTTTGGCGAGGTAGTCATCCGCGCCCGCGCGAAGCCCTTTGACCCGCTCGTCGATGTGGCTCATCGCCGAGAGTACGAGGACGGGAGTGTGCACGGCCGCGGCCCGCATGGCCTTGAGGACGGAAAGGCCGTCGAGACCGGGGATCATCCGGTCGATGACGATGGCGTCGAATTCGGAAGATGTCGCCAGATAGAGCGCGTCGCGCCCATCGCCGACCTGTTCGACCTGGAAACCCTCCTCGCGCAGCCCCTTGGCAATGTAGTCTGCAGTCGAGGCGTCGTCCTCGACCACCAGCACGCGCCTGGACATGGATGAGCTCCCGCTCCGGTCGTCGACAGCCCCTCGCTGGCCCACCTCAGCTTGCATTTCTGTAAGGTAGAGGCGCAAGCCGCTGCGAGGCGATCCGCCGATAGATGGTGTCGATAGATGGTGATCAGCTCACCGGAGCCTCGACATGGAATGCATCGCCGCCAACCTGGACGCTCGCTTCGCGCCCCCCGGTCATGGCGCGACCCGCCCCGGCATCGCAATTGCCTGCCAGTCCGCCGTCACCGCGCTCCGCAGGTTGCCCGCTCCGACCGACCAGGCGGTGATCGCCGAGCGCCAACGAATCGCGCGGGAGCTTCACGACACGCTCGCCCAGGGGTTCGCCGCGATCCGGCTTCAGATCGAACTGGCCCGCGCGGACTCCGGACTGCCGCCGCAGGCGATGCGGGCGCTGGATCTCGCCTACCAGATCGCCGGCGAGAACCTCGTCGAGACGCGCCGCTCGATGGCCGCGCTGAAGTCCGTGCAACCGAGTCTGGAGACCTCGCTGTCGGCCGCCATCGAGGGTGTGCGCAGGCTGGGCCAGGTCGAGGTCATCGCCGAGGTCGGTCCTGTCTTCGCGCCCCCCGGCGAGGTCAGCCATGAGCTCCTCCGGATCGCGCAGGAAGCGATGCTCAACGCCGCACGCCATGCCGAGGCGCGGACGCTTCGCGTATCCCTGACGCCCCTTCCAGGCGGACTGCGGCTCGCGATCATCGACGACGGCAAGGGTTTCGACCCGGCCAAGACCTCTTCCGGTTTCGGGCTCGAAGGTCTGCGCGAACGTGCGGCCGAGATCGACGCGGAGCTTTCCATCACCTCCGCGCCCGGTTTCGGCGCCCAGATCCTCGTCACCTGGCTCTCCCCCCAAATGACGGCCGCTGCAGCCTAAGGCGGTCTCTCGCCGCCTGAACTCCGTCATCGCCGGGCATCAGACAGGTGTTCCTGGACATAGCTGACACGTTCCGCCCCCCGGCCCCCCTGGAGCGTTGCTCCCTAAACTCCGTCATGGCCGGCCCTCGTGCCGGCCAGCCATCGATCGTCTGTGCGCGCGCTCGCCGTGGCTGCGCGTGGGCGCGGCCATGACGCGCAATCCGGCCCGCCGACGGTTGTTCGTTTGGCCGCAGGCGATGGGGTGACCGCTGCGCGCAGTCGTACTTTCCGAAATGGCCGCGCCGCCCGGCGCGGCTGCGGACGCTCGCACAGCCGATCGATGGGTCGCCGGGACTTCGCCCGGCGATGACGGAGGATTAGGGGGAACGCCTCTGGACGGGCGGACCGTGGCGAGCGCCGCCCCCTACAGCAGCCGATGGGCGACGAAGGCCACCGCGCCCAGGGCGATCAGGATGACGGCCGCGCCGCCGAGTTTGGGCGCGCAGAGCCAGGCGCCCCCGACCGCCACGGCGGCAAGGCTGGCTGCGGCCCACGCCTTTCGGCTCATATCGCTCTCCGGCCCGGCCCGATGCTGATCCGGCGCGCTTATCGCCCCTCAAAGCCACGGCCGCCTCGCTCGCGCCTTACACGGGTGTAAGTTCGCGCCTCGCAGCCGCGGGCGCCGGCTACGCAGGAAGGCGAGGATCATGGCGGCCGTCTCCGGCCGGACCCCGGGCGTGCGAAGCGGATTTAGGTGGCCGACACTGAGGCTGCGGCCGCTCGCTTTCAGCATCTTTGCCATGCTCGCCGTCTTGGGTGCAGTCGGCTGCGCCTTCTACCTGGTCAACCTGTCGGCCGAGTCGATCTTCCTCGAGCGCGAGCAGGACGAGGCGCTGGCGGAGCGCCAGATCCTCACCGCGGCCTATGATCTCGAGGGCATCCCGGGGCTGCTGGTGCGGCTCGATCGCCGCTCGCGCCTCGCCGCGCGGGAGGAGCACTATGGCCTCTACGACGCGGCTGGACATCACCTGGGCGGGGACCTGCTGGAGCCCCCGCGCGTGCTGCCAGGCGCCTGGGGCAAGGTGCGGACGCGAACGCGGGTGGGGCGCATCACGGTCGACGCCACGGCGGAAAGGCTGCCGGACGGCGCCTTGCTGGTGATCGGCCGTGACGTCACGGGCCAGCGCGATTTCGCCAACCGGCTCGCCGACGGCCTGCTGCTCGCCCTGGCAATAGTGGTCGCCGCGAGCCTGGGCGTGGGGCTGATGCTCAACGCTCTGGTGATCCGGCGCGCGGAGGCCGTCGCTGGCGTCGCCGAGCGGATCGCGGGGGGTGATCTTGGCGCCAGGGCGGAGGTTTCCCCGCGCGGAGATTCCTTCGACCGCATCGGCGAGGCCCTCAATGGCATGCTCGACCGGATCGAGGCCCTGCTGACGGGCCTGCGCACGGTCACTGACAGCCTCGCGCACGACCTGCGCACGCCGCTCACGAGGGCGCGGGGCGCCGTCGAGGCGGCGCTCCAGCAGGACGCCAGTCACGAGGACTGCCGTGTCGCCTTGGAGTCGGTGAGCCTGGAGCTCGAGCGGGTGCTGTCGGTGTTCGGCTCCCTGATCGACATCGCGCGGGCGGAGTCGGGCCTGTCCCGCGAGATGATGCAGCCGCTGCGCCTCGACGAACTGGCGGTCGACCTGGCGGGTCTGTTCGGTCCCGTGCTGGAAGACGCCGGACAGACGCTCGAGGTCCGCCCCATGGCGCCGCTGACGATCGACGGCCACGAGCAGCTCCTGCGTCAGGCGGTGGGCAACCTGCTGTACAACGCGGCGCGGTATGCTGGTCCCGGCGCCGAGGTGACGCTCGAGGTGCGCAGCCTGGACGGCGTCGCCGAACTCGTCGTCGCCGACCGCGGGCCCGGCATTCCCGAGGCGGACCGCGCCCGGGTGAAGGACCGCTTCGTGCGGCTGGACGCGGCGCGCGGCGGCTCCGGCTCCGGCCTTGGCCTCTCCATCGTCGCAGCGGCGGCGAAACTTCACGGCGGCGATCTGCG